>CAYFIG010000036.1:0-3005 GCA_964342905.1 uncultured bacterium | reverse complement strand
CTCGAAAACCCACGGGCGCTTCCCGCGCGCGGCGCGCTCGAAGGAGTACTTGACGTCGGCGGCGCGAAGCTCGCGCCCGTGATGAAACTTCACCCCGGGGCGCAACGAGAAGGTATAGGTCCGTTGATCGCGGGAGACCGTGAAGCGCCGGGCCAGCGCGGGGACCGGCGTCAACTGCTCATCCAGCTCGACCAGGGTGTCGAAGAGCTGGCGAATAACGGCGGAGGAAGTGGTGTCGGTGGCCTGAGCCGGATCCAAAGTCGGCGGGTCTGCGCTGAAGACCCCGCGGAAGGTCCCGCCGCGCTTCTGGGCATAGGCCGGAGGGGGAACGAGAAGGAGCAGGCAGACGGAGAAGACGACCAGCCGGCGGCTCATCGAATCCCAAAGGCCGGCGCCGCCAGCTCGACACGGTCCAGCCGGTGAAACCCGCTCGGGTGCAGGCGCAGGTTTCGCACCTCCGGGCGCGCGACCGCCCAGAGCAAGCGAACATAGAGGGGAATCCAGGGCAGCTCGTCGGCCAAGATCCCCTGGGCGCGCTGGTAGAGGCGCAGGCGCTCCGGCCTGAACGCGAGCTGGCTGGACCGGATCAGGAGATCGTCGAGTCGCGGGTTCCGGTAGAAAGAAAGGTTGACTGCGGAGGCTCCGCGGACAGCTCCTTCGCTCGCGGAGAGCGGATAGAGAAAGAGGTGGGGATCCCCGCCTTCCACCCGCGCCTCGGTCAACACCAGCTCATGGTCGCCGTGCTGGGCCAGCTGGCTCACCACCTGGGGGTTTTCGCTGCGGATCGTGAGCGAAATCCCCGCCGCATCCAGCGCCAGCCGCATGGCCTCGGCGATCCGGGTCTGGTCAATGCGCCCGGAACCTTCCTGAATGAGGAGCGTGGGGGCGATTCCATTTGGGAACCCAGCCTGAGCCAGGAGGCGCTTCCCTCTCTCGGGATCGGCCGTGAGGATGGGCGACCCTTCCCGCCTGGCCCACACCCCCGGGGGCAAGACGGATTGCAGGGGAATCGCGACGCCCTCCACCGCCAGCGCGATGAGCGAGGGATCCAGCGCCGCCGCCACGGCCTGGCGCACCGTCTTCCGTGAAAATGGATCTTTTTCCGTTTGCATCGCCAGGAGCCCTACCTCCCAGCCCGGCAGCGAAAATGCCCGGTCAACCCGCCGTGGCGGACGGGCTGGGAGCCAGAGATCCAGGTTCCCGGCATCGAGCTCAGCCTCCGCCTGATCGTCGCTTGCCACCTCCATCAGAACGATCCGCTCGACCCGTGCGGGCTCACCCCAGTAGCCGCGATATGCCTCAAGGACGATGCGCCCGCTGGCGACCTCACTAAAGCGGTAAGGCCCGGTCCCCAGCCAGCTCGTTGTCCCTCCTTCCCCGGGCATCGTAAGGATGATGGAGAACCCGGGATGGGCGAGGACGGTGAGAAGTGGGGCATAGGGTTGGATGAGCTGAAACTGAACCGTTTTTTGATCCGGGGCCCACACCCGCTTCACCACCCCCGGAAGGCCGCGCAGGAGCCGCGGCCAAACTTCGTTCGGATTTGGATAGAGGGGATGATCGGGCGAGATGTGGCGCCGGAAGCTCTCAGTCACCAGCGAGACCGTTAGCGGACTGCCGTCGTGAAACCGAACCTCGCTTCGGAGCGTAAAAGTCCAAGCCAGTCCATCCCTGGACACCGTCCAGTGGGTCGCAAGCGCCGGTTCGACGTCGCTCGTCCCATCGCGGAATTGAACCAGTGTTTCAAACACCTGTCGGGCAATGAACGGGATCGGTCCGGTCAGGGCTCCCGCAGGGTCGGGAATGGCCGGAATTGCCGCCACGCCGACCCGGAGCTCGCGTCGGACCTGGGGAGCTGTCGGGAGCGGGAGGAGCGCGACGAGGAGTGTAAGAACCGCTACTCGGAGAAGCATGTGTCTGTTATACGACGAACAGACACGCCGCGTCCATTCTTTGGGTATTTTTCTTGACTTTCTTTTTGCCCGGCCCCTATACTGAGGCATTCTTCATTGAGAATCGGGCCTGACGCGAGGCGAGGGCGCGCTGGAGCCCGTCGGGGTTCACCGCGAAAGGGATGGGGAGCCATGAAGGAGCTCGAAAAAAAAGGCAACCCGAATCGAGAGCCCGCCTCGGAGGGGATGAAGGGGCTCTCCAAGTTTCTCCCCATGACCGATTCA
The DNA here is from genome assembly GCA_964342905.1 of uncultured bacterium. GTDB lineage: Bacteria > Methylomirabilota > Methylomirabilia > Rokubacteriales > CSP1-6 > CAYFIG01. The sequence continues at coordinate 828 of CAYFIG010000036.1, read as the reverse complement.
CACTATCGCCGGCGGCTGACGGAGTACGAGATCCAGGTGCAGGATCTTCAGGCCTACATCCGCTCGCTCGAGGCCGAGACCGTCCACCTCCGGAAAAAGCTTGAGGACACCCCGAAGGAGCTCATGGTTCTGGAGAACAAGCTCCGAGAAGCGAACCGCCAGCTCGTGCAGGCCTTTAACCAGAACGAGAAGCTCGTCAATGCCCTCTATGAGGCGCGGGAGCAGATCCAATCCCTCAAGGAGGAGGTGGACAAGCTCTGCGCGCCGCCCTCCACCTACGGCGCCTACCTCTCCGTCAACGAGGACGGCACGGTGAACGTCCTGGCGCAGGGGCGGAAAGTGAAGGTGAACCTCCACCCGTCCATCAAGCCCGAGTCGCTCAAGCCCGGGCAGGAGTTGATCCTGAACGAGGGGCTGAACGTCGTCGAGACGGCGGGGTACGAGATCCAGGGCGACGTGGTGGTGCTGAAAGAGCGCCTCGACGAGCACCGCGCGATGGTGACGCTTCGGGCTGACGAGGAGAAGGTCGGAATTATTGCCGAGCCCCTCCGGCTCGAGAAGCTCAAGGTCGGTGACCACATCTTGATGGACACCAAGTCCGGCTACCTCCTGGAACGGCTCCCGAAGAGCGAGGTCGAAGATCTGGCGCTGGAGGAGGTTCCGGACATCAGCTACGAGGACATCGGGGGGCTCCAGTCCCAGATCGAGGCGATCCGCGATGCGGTGGAACTCCCCTACCTGTACGCCGACTACTACAGGGAGCACAAGCTGACCCCGCCCAAGGGGGTGCTGCTCTATGGTCCGCCCGGCTGCGGCAAGACCATGATC
>CAYFIG010000035.1:0-12029 GCA_964342905.1 uncultured bacterium | reverse complement strand
CGGCCCCGATCCCGGTGCGTCGCTCGAACTCCCGAATGATCCGGTAGTACTCGGGGTTCCAGGATTCTTCCAGGATCTGCGGCCGCGCGGTGGCATCCTGGGGGTGAATGGCCGCCACCAGCTCGTCCCGGCGCTTCGGGTTTGTCGGGAAGGCCAGCATCATGTACGGCGAAGCCAGCCCTTTCGGATTCACGATGTAGTCAGCTTCCCGCTCCTTCAGGATCGTCGGGGCGAAGGGCATCCAGAAGTCGCGGTTCTTGATCATCCGGTTGATCAGTCCCACGACCCGGTGGTCCGAAGGGTTGGCGAAGATGGAGCGGTTGCCCAGGGCGCGGGCCCCGAACTCCATCCGGCCCGCGCAGCGCGCGACCACGCCGTCCGAGACCAGGAGGTCGGCGATCTTCGCCTCGATCCTCTCGTGGAGCTCCACGCGATAGCGGAGCTCAAGTTTCTTCTCCCGAATCAGAGCCTCAACCTCCGCGTCGCTCCAGGCAGGTCCGAGGTAGGCGGGGCCTAAGGGCTCGAGATCGGCCGACAGACCGCGCCGCCCGCACTCCTCCAGGTAGGCCAGGTAGGCGGCACCCACCGCGTTGGACTCGTCGCCGCAACTCGGAAAGACGAACAGCTCCTCCACTCCCGGCGCCTGGGCGATGAGCATGTTGGCCTTCACGTTCATGAAGACACCGCCCCCCAGGGCGAGCCGGCGTCCCCCGTAGCGCCCCTGCGCTAGACGCACCCACCCGAGCAGAGCTTCCTCCAGGAGCTGCTGGGCTCCGCCCGCCACCCAATCGAAGCGGAGCCCCAAGCAGTGGCTGAGCAGAAGCTGATAGCGCTCGCCTGGCTTCTTCCACTGGAAACGGCAGGGCATTTCCTCGACGAGGTCGAACAGCTCTTTGAGCGCCCGGTAGGCCCGCTCCCGGCCGGCTGCCGCGGCGTAAGGGGCAAGGCCCATGACCTTGTACTCGTGCTCGCCGAACTTCATCCCGAGGTAAAGGGTCACGAAGGAATAGAACGCGCCCAGGGAGCCGGGGGCGCTGGAGGTCGCCTCGTGGCGGGTCAGGTTCTGCCCGTTGGCGGTGGAGATCGTGGCGCAGAGGCCATCGCCGGAGTTGTCGTTGGTGAGAACGAGCGCGGGAAGACCCCGGAAGGGCGATCCGAAATACGCCGCGGCGGCATGGCAGGTATGGTGATCCAGGCAGCGGATCCGTTGGCGGTCGATTCCGAGGTGATCGGTCACTTGAGCCAGGCGCTCGGCGTGGGGAATCCCGAACTTCCCCCGGGAGGCGTCGATCAGCCCGAACTTAGCTCCGAGTTTTCTGACGCGCTTCCCCAGCGCGACGCGGGCCGAGGGCAGGCGAATGCCGTAGTACTCCCGCATGTACGCCTCGTCCTGGAGCACCCGATCCAGCCACTCCTTGGCCGCCATTCGGGATCCTGCCAGCGCGACGACATCGACCTCCCGCGGTGAGATTCCCAGAGAAGACAGAAGCGCGTCCACGGCCCGGTGGGGGTAGCCGGCGTCGTTCTTGACGCGGGTAAAGCGCTCCTCGCTGGCGCAGCCAATAACCGCTCCATCCCGCAAGAGCGCGGCGGTGGCGCAATGGGTCTCGTTGATCCCGAGCACGATCATGCAGGGTTCCCGTGACTCCGGGCATGAGTGCTGACGGTCTCAGTAGCGAGCGGGCACGGGACCGCCTTGAGCGGGAGGATGTTCGGTTGAGCCTGGGACGCCGTCGGGCCGCTAGCCTGAGAGGTTCTCCGCAAGATCGTGAGGGTGCGGCGCTAGCTCTTTCGTGAGGTTTTTGAGAAGAACGTGGCCATCTGGGGCTGGAGGTTCTTGCCGCCACACTGGGGACACTTGAAGTCCCCTTTCTCGCGTTCGCTGAACGTCAGGGTCAGCGAAACCTCCTTTTTACACTTCTCGCAGTAGAAATCATATTGAGGCATACTGATCCCTCCTTCAAAGGCTCCCAGGTTTGGCAGGTTCTATGTAGCACGGGGCGAGAGGCTCGTCAAGCCGGCAGGGAGACCACCACAGACTTGATCTCGGTGTACTCCTCGATGCCTTCGTGCCCACCCTCCCGTCCGAGCCCTGACTCCTTGAAGCCACCGAAGGGGATCTCGTGAGTATAGCCTGCGGCGTCGTTCACCCCCACGAGCCCGTACTCCAGCTGCTCGGCCACCCGGATGATCCGCCCCATGTCGCGGGTGTAGAAGTAGCTGGCCAGGCCGAACGTCGTATTGTTGGCACGGTGGATGACCTCGTCCTCGGCTCTGAACGTCGCCACGGGAGCCACCGGGCCAAAGATCTCCTCCTGGCAGACCGGCATCGCGTCGGTCACGTCCAACAGGACCGTCGGGGCATAGAAAAACCCGCTCGCCAGGGGGCCATCCTTGATCGGATGCCCCCCGACAGCCACCCGGGCTCCCCGCTGCACGGCATCCTCGACAAGCGCGTGGACTTTCCTGCGGGTTTCCTCGTTGATGAGCGGTCCCACCTGGGCACCGGACTCGAAGCCAGGCCCGACGTGCAGCACCTTGACCCGCTCCACAAAGGCTTGGACGAACCGGTCGGCAAGAGACTCCTGCACGTAGATCCGGTTCGCGCAGATGCAGGACTGCCCACCGACCCGGAGGAACTTGATGCTGACGGCGCCCTCCACAGCGGCGTCGAGGTCGGCATCGTCGAAGACGATGAAAGGCGCGTTCCCTCCCAGCTCGAAGGAGAGCCGCTTCAGCTGCTTGGCGGCCCGCTCCATGATCCACTTCCCCACCTCGGTGGAGCCGGTGAACGCAATCTTTCGGATCCGCGTGTCGGAGAGGATCTCGGTGGCCACGGCTGAGGACCGGTTAGTCGTGAGGACATTGAAGGCGCCGGATGGGAGCCCGGCCTCGTGGCAGATCCGGGCCAGGGCCAGGGCTGTCAGGGGGGTGGCCGAGGCGGGCTTCAACACCACGCTGCACCCCGCGGCCAAGGCCGGAGCGATCTTCCGGGTGACCATGGTGGCGGGGAAGTTCCAGGGCGTGATCGCGGCGACAGGACCGATCGGCTGGCGGAAGACCCAGAGCCGCTTACCGGGAACCGGCGAGGGAACCCACTCCCCCGAGACCCGCCGCGCCTCTTCGGCGAACCAGCCGAAGTAGCCCAGGGCGAAGGCAACCTCCTTCTTCGCCTCCTCGAAGGGCTTGCCGTTCTCCTGAACAATCAGCTTCGCGATCGCGTCAAGCTCCCGCTCCATGCCGTCCTGGATCCGGTGGAGGATCTTCCCCCGCTCCTTCGGGGGAAGATTCGACCACTCCTTGAAGGCGGCATGAGCGGCGTCTAAGGCTCTCCGAGTCTCAGCGATGCCGCCGTTGGCGACCCTAGCCACGACCTCGCGGGTCGCGGGGTTCACCACGTCAAAGGTCGCCTTATCCTCGGCCTCGTCCCACTCGCCGTTGATGTACATGCGCTTGACGTCGTCCTTCATACCGTCACCCCTCCCCCTAGGATATCCCTTAGCTTACCCCCCGAAGACGGCGCGCGAAAGCCTGCGGCGGCGAGAGGGGCGTTCAGCGCCCAGCGCCATTTTCGCCATAGCGCAGGGTCCGCACGAAGTCGTAGAGCAGCAGGAGCACCACGGCGACGACGATGATGGTGAAGGGCAGGTCCTTGATCCACCACACCAGAAAGCCCAGGAACGCCACCAGCATGGCAATGCCGACGATACCGGTGACGAAGGTCATCATGACGATTTCCTCTTCCTGGTGCGTGGCGAATCGGCTCGCCCGGTGGCCGTCCCCTTCCGGCCGCGACGACGTCTCCCGCTGCCGAGTGTCGTGACAAGCCAGCGAGCCGTGCGCAAGAGGCGCGCATCGCCGTCACGACGTCCGACCAGCTGTACACCGAGCGGCATCCCTGCTGCCGATCGCAGCAGCGGTAACGTCACCGCCGGAGTGCCGAGATAGGTCCAGATGGTGCAGAAGATCGGATTGCCGGTGGTTTCGAGCCCGCGCGGCGCTTCGCCCGGTGCCGCCGGCGTGATGATCGCGTCGAACTCGTCGAATACCGGCTCGAGCGCGACGTTGAGTGACGGGATCCCGGCGACAGCGGCAGCGTAGTCGACCGCCCTATGGCCGCGACCGCGCTCGATGAGCTTGCGCAGCACGGCACTGAACCGGTCGCCGCTCTTCTCGTAATCGCGATGGAGGTTGTGCGCCATCTCGACTTCCATGATCGTGCGGTGCATCTCGACGGCGCGCCCGAAGCTCGCACCGAGCTCGACCTCGGCGACCGCCTCGCCCAGCGTCCGGACGAGCTCGGCGAAGGCCTCGCGTGTCACCTGCTCGGCGTGCTCCCAGGCGGGCGAGCGCACGAAGGCAAGACGCGGCGGCAGCGGCGGCTCCAACGCGGCAACCGCAGCGAGCGGCGGACGGGCGACGGGTCGCGTGTCGGGGTCCTCCTCGTCGAAGCCGACGAGCGTCTCGGCGACGAGCGCGACATCCGCGACCGTGCGCGCGAACACGCCGACGTGATCGAGGGTGCGCGACAGGAGGAGCGCACCGCTGCGCGGGATGAGGCCGTGGGTGGGCTTGAAGCCGACCACGCCGCAGAACGCCGCCGGCCGGATCACGGAGCCATTGGTCTGCGAGCCGACGGCACCCGGCACCATGTGCGCCGCCACCGCCGCGGCCGAGCCGCTGGAGGAGCCCCCCGGCGTGCGGCCCGCATCGTGTGGATTGGTGGTCTTGCCGGGCTGACGGTACGCGTACTCCGTGGTCACGGTCTTGCCCATGATCACGGCGCCCGCCGCGCGCAGCCGGGCGACGACCGCCGCGTCCCGTCGCGGCGTGCGGCCCGCCCACAATGGCGATCCCAGCTCGGTGGGCATGTCGCCGGTGTCGAATATGTCCTTGATGCCGATCGGCACGCCGTGCAGCGGCCCTGGCGCCTTGCCCTGCTTGCGATACAGGTCGGCGGCTTCCGCCTGCTGCATCGCATGGTCGCGGTCGAGAAACGCCCAGGCCTGGACCTTCGATTCGACCTCCTCGACCCGCTCGAGGCAGTCAGCCACCAGCTCGGCGGAGGTGATGCGGCCCTCGCGGATATCCGCCGCCGCCTGGGTGAGCGACAGTGCGCACAGGCTCATCCGGATTGCTCCTCGGCAGCGCGGCCCGGGCGCCTCACCGCGGCCTGTACAGGTAGTCCGGCAGCCACAAGGCCAGTCCCGGAAAGACGTAGACCAGTACCATCGCGATGAACACCATGAACACGAAGGGCAGCGCACCCCTGAAGATATCCGCGAGCGTGACGTGCGGTGGAGCGACCCCCTTCAGATAGAACGCGGCCATCGCCACGGGCGGCGTGTTGAAGGCGGTCTGGGTATTGAGCGCGACCAGAATGCCGAAAAAGATCGGATCGACCTTGAAATCGTCGAGCAACGGCAGGAAGATCGGGACGAAGATGATGATGATCTCGGTCCATTCCAGCGGCCACCCGAGCAGAAAGATGATGAGCTGGGTGAGGACCAGGAACTGCACCGTCGACAGGTTCAGTCCGAGGAAGAATTGCTCGACCACCGACTGGCCGCCGAGCAGCGCGAACACGGACGCAAAGGTCCACGACCCGATGAACAGGTAACAGACCATCGCCGTCGCGCGCGCGGTCAAGAGTACGGACTCCTTCAGCATCTGGAAGTTGAGCGCCCCGTAGGCGCCGGCCAGGACGAGACTGGCGAGCGCGCCGGCGCCGGCGGCTTCCGACGGCGTCGCCAGTCCGAAGAGGATCGCGCCGAGCACGGAGGCGATCAGGATCGCGAGCGGAAAGAACGAGGTCAGCAGCGACCACATCACCTCAGTGAATGGAATGTCTGTCTGCTCGCGGGGCAGCTTGGGACAGAGCGCCGGATTCAGCATCGCCCGCCCGATCACGTACAGGACGTAGAGGCCCGCCAGCAAGAAACCCGGAATGAAGGCGGCCGCATAGAGCTTGACCGCCGAGAGTCCGGCGGTGGCGGCATAGACGATGAGAAGAATGCTGGGCGGGATCAGGATGCCGAGGCAGCCGCCCGCGCACACGACCCCCGCGGAGAGCTTGATGTCATAGCCGGCGCGCAGCATGGCGGGAAAGGCGAGCAGCCCCATCAGGGTCACCACCGCGCCGACGATCCCCGTGGCGGTGGCGAACATGGCGCAGGTGAGAAGTGTCGCCACCGCGAGCGATCCCGGGACGTGCTTGGCGGCGATCTGCAGCGAGCGAAACAGGCGGTCGAGGATGTTCGAGCGTTCGACCACGTAGCCCATGAACAGGAACAGGGGCACGGCCGTCAGCACGTCGTTGGACGTGACCTCGAAGGTCTTCTGGACGAGCAGGGTGAAGATGCGGTTGTCGAAGAAGTCCTGGCCGGGCGTGTAGTAGGCGTAATATCCGAAGCCCACCCCCATGGCCACGAGAGTGAAGGCAATCGGGTAACCAAGCATGATGATGAATATGAACAGGCCCAGCATCAACAGGCCGATCTGAGGGTCGGTCATGCTCGGTTCCCCGGACGACGGGGCGGCGCCTGTTCGCCGTGCTCGGCGAGATATTGCTTCTCGCGCAGGATGGCCGATTCGGTCTCTTCGACGTCGTGCAGCCGTTGCGGCCAGGCCCCCAGACGGATGCAGAGGATGCAGCGAATGATCTCGGCGACTCCCTGCAAGAGCAGGAGCACCCCTGTGACCGGGATCAAGGCCTTCAGCGGGAACACCGGAACCCCGGCGGGGCTGAAAATACTCACCTCTCTGAATTGGACCGATATCTTCGCGTATGCCCAGCCGGAGTAGATCCAGGCCCCCACGGCGGGAAGAAAGAAAACCATGTAGAGCACCAGATCCATCGTGGCCTGCACCCTCGGCCGCCAGAAGCGGTACACCATATCGCTACGCACGTGTCCGTTGCGTGACAGGGTATAGGCGCCGGCCATCAGGAACATGGCGCCGTAGGTGATGTAGCTGATGTCGAAGGCCCAGGTCGTCGGCGCGCGCAGGACGTAGCGCACGAAGACCTCGTAGCTGACGCCGAAGGTGAGGACGAGGATCAGCCACGCGAACGACTTGCCGACCCAGGTGCTGAGCGAGTCGATGAAGAAGAGAAAACGATTCATGTCCGTTCAGTCTGCAGACGACACCGCTCCATCCCTCCCCCTAATCGTCGAAGGGGGCCTCGACGGCCCCCTTCGAGCATCCCCCAGGCGCTCGAACGGCGGTTACGCCGACACGCTCCTACAGCGCCAGCTTGCCGAAGTGATGCTCGTAGGCGCCGCGATAATCGGTGGCGTTGAACAGCCCGTAGTAGACCACGCGCTTCACCCACGCCTTCTGCGAATCCATCACCTTCTTCATGAACGGGTCCTTGCCGAGTGAGTCGATCAGGCCGTCCCAGGCCTTCATCTGAGCCGCGAACACGTCCTTGGGCGTGCGGATGACGTTGACCTTGTCCTTGGTGATCAACTCCTGCAGGTCCTTCGAGTAGTAGTCCATGCCCTTCCACTCGTTGGCGGAGGAGACGGCCTCGGCCGCGTACTGCAGGATCGCCTGGTGCTCCTTGGGCAGCGCGTTGAACTTGCGCTTGTTGAACATGATCTCGAAGTACTCGGTCGCCTGATGGTGGCTGCCCATCATGTAGTTCTTGGCCACGTCCTGGGCGCCGAAGCGGCGGTCGGAGGTCGGGTTGTTGAACTCGAAGGCGTCGATCACGCCGCGCTCCATGGCCGGCACGATCTCGCCGCCCGGAAGCTGCGCCACCGCCAGGCCCATGGCCTGCATCAGATCGGCCGCCAGACCGACGGTGCGGTACTTCAGGCCCTTCAGGTCGCTCGCGCTCCTGACCGGCTTCTTGAACCAGCCGAGCGGCTGAGTCGGCATCGGCATGGCGAAGAAGCTGACGATGTCGCGCTTCATGATGTCGGTGAGCAGCTCGTTGAACAGCTCGCGTCCGCCGCCATTGTGGATCCAGCCGAGACCCTCATTGGCATTGAAGCCGAACACCGGGCCGGTGCCGAAGAGCGATGCCGCCTTGTGCTTGCCGTACCAGTACACGGTCACCGTGTGGGCGCCGTCGAGCTGGCCGCCATGGACGGCGTCCTGCACCTGGAAGGGGTGGACGACGGAGCCGCCGACCAGATAGTCGATCTTGAGCCGGCCGCCGGCCATCTCGTTGACGCGCTTGACATAGTCTTCGGCGAATTCGTTGAACACGTCCTTGGCGCCCCAGGACCCCTGCATCTTCAGAACGGTGGTCTGCGCCCGTGAGACCTGCGGGAACCCAACCGTGGCGGCCGTCGCGGCGCCGGCAGCCACTGCAGCCTTCTTCAAAAAGCCGCGCCGTGACTCGGTTTGACGCGCTTCCTCTGGGGGGAGTTTTCTAGCTTCCTTCATAGCTTCCTCCTTTCGTTGAGGGGGAATGTCCCTGGCCGGGGTGGATCACCTCGAAACGCTCGTCACCATACGAGACAAACCAAGTATTTGTCAAGGCGTTTATTGGACCTGCTCGCTTTTAAAACGCCTAGACGCCGCAAGGGGTTCCCGGCCACCGCCACTAATGGATTCTGGGGCGCGCGGGGTTCACGGTAAGGCGGATCCGCTCCTCGCCGCGCTTGACGGTCAGCCTGAGCGGCTGATCAAAGGTCGTCTCCGCAAGGGCGTCACTCACGGCCTGGCGGGAGAGCACCAACCGCCCGTTGACCTCGACAAGCTCATCCCCCGACTTGAGCCCGGCCCGGTCTGCCGCGCTGCGTTCGAGGACGAAAGACACGGTCGGGGCCGTGGAGGGACGCGCCGAACGATCACCCCGTTCCCCCAACGGCTCCCGGACCAGGAACCCGAACTCGGCGGCGATGCGTTCGGCAACCACCTCCCGGGGCATCACGCCGACGCGCACACCCACGCTGCGTCGCCCCCTCTCCCCTCTGAGGACAGTGAGGCTCACCTCCTCGCCCGTCGGAGTGGTCACAACAAGCCGTTGGAGTGACCGAGTGTCCACCACCGGGCGGTCCTTGAAGGCCACTACCAGGTCGCCATTCCTGAGGCCGTCACGGGCCGCCGGCGTTTCTGGAAGGACCTCCACAATCAAGGCGCCAAACCCTTCCTGGATCCCGTGGTGCGAGGAGATCTCCTCCATCTCCAGCTCTGTGAGGTCCCGGATCCGAACGCCGAGCCACCCCCAGGTCACTCCCTCGGCCCAGCCGGCTCCGGCCGCCACGAGCAACAGCAAGGCGAGAGCGAGCCGTCGGCTCATGGGTTAAACAGGACCCGCTCGACCTCGCCCGAGGGGGAAAAGACGACACGCAGCACGAAGGGGTCACGACTCCGAATCGACTGGGAGAAGCGGAGGTCCCGATACTCAACCACCGAGCGACCGCCGTCCTGCCAGAACGCCACAACGGGAAAGCGCGCGAACCAGAGGAAGGTCTGAACATCCTTCTGCACCCTCGCGCGGGCCACCAGGCCGTTCTCCGGGCCCTTGGCGATCGGGGTCAATGCGATGCGCCCGCGCCAGAGCTGGATATCACCCTTCCAGTACTTGTCACCATCCTCGGCAAACCCCTGCCAGCGGAGCGGGTTGAACGGCCAGGGAAGCGCCTCCACCCGTCGCGGAGTCACCCCTTGGCTCTGGAGGAGCTGCCGCATGCTCGTCACCGCGGCGAACTGGGTCACGCCCATGCTGGCGAGGTAGAAAATCACGACCCCGAGCGCCAGCCGGCTGATCAGCGCTGCGGAATGGCGCCAGAAAAACGCGGCGCCGAGAGCGGCCAGGAGCGACAGCGTCAGAAACGGATCGATTATGAACACCAGGTCCAGGGCGGGGCGAGCCTTTGAAAACGGCAGGTAGAGTTGGATGCCGTAGCTCGTGATGAGGTCGAGGAAGAGGTGCCCGAACACGGTCCCTAGCAGGGACAGTGCTGAGAGGCGTACCCAACGCTTCTCAGGACCGAAAAAACGCAGGAGAAAGCCCAGCGCGACAGCGAACCCCACCGCTCCAACCAACGAGTGAGTAATCCCCCGATGGGTTTCGAGCGCCACCACGCTCTGGGCGGAGCTCCAGAAGACGTCGATATCGGGGAGGAGCGCGCCAGCCGTCAGGGCGAGCGTAGCTTGGTACCCGACGCGCTGGCGGAATCCGGCGTTGGCCAGCACCGCGCCGGTCAGGCCGTGGGTCACCGGGTCCATGAGCGACGGTCAGCCGATCGCGGGAAGTTTCAGCGCGGAGACCGTGCCGAGCCGCGCAATCACCGCCTCCGCCAGCCTCAGGAACGCTCCAGCCTGGAGCGAGTCGGGGTTCCGGATCACGATCGGCAGCCCCTCGTCCCCTCCCCTACGCGTCTCAGGATCCAGGGGGATCTGGCTCAGGAGCGGCACGCCCATCTCCTCGGCGAGCTTTCGCCCGCCACCCTCGCCGAAGATCGGGGTCTTCTCCCCGCAGTGGGAGCAGACAAAGTCACTCATGTTCTCCACGATCCCCAGAAGCGGGACGTTCATTCGCCGGAACATGGCGATCGCCTTCCGCACGTCGAAGACAGCCACGTCTTGCGGGGTCGTGACCACGAGAGCGCCCGAGAGCGGAATCACCTGGGAGAGGGAGAGCTGGGCATCCCCGGTGCCCGGGGGCATGTCGAAGACCAGATAGTCAAGGGCGCCCCAGTTGACGTCCTTAAGGAACTGCTGGATGGCCGAGTGGATCATGGGACCCCGCCAGACGATGGGTTCTCCTTCGTTCACGAAGAATCCGATGGAGATGAGCTTAATGCCGTGGCTCTCGACAGGAATGATCTTGTTCTCGAACATCCCCGGCCGACCCTTGGCTCCCATCATCAACGGGATGTCGGGGCCATAAATGTCCGAGTCCACCAGGCCCACGGCCGCTCCGCTCTGAGAGAGGGCGAGCGCCAGGTTCACAGCCACCGTGGACTTCCCCACCCCGCCTTTTCCCGAGGAGATCGCGATCGTGTTCTTCACCTCGGGGATCAGATTTTCCCCCGTTGGCGCAGCCGGGGCGCGCTGAGGCCCAGCTCCGGCCTGAGTCCTCGCCCCCATCTTCACTTGGACCTCCGACACTCCTGGAAGCTGGGACACCAGTTTCCGTGCTCGGCTGTGGAGCTCGACTTTCACGTGGGGCGGCTGAGTCGTGAACTCGATCGTAAACGAGACCCGGCCACCCTGGATCTGGAGGTCCTTGATCAAGCCAAGGCTCACGACGTCCCGCTGAGCCTCCGGGTCGCTGAGGGTGCGGAGGGATTGGAGAACGCCCGCTTCCGTAACAGTGGCAGCTTCAGGGTTTGAGCTCATGGCGCTGGAGGGGCCTCCGACGACCTTATCTTTTAGCTCCAGTATAGAGAGTCCCCCTCACGCAAGTCAAGGCGATTGCCCGATCGAAGGCTTGCAAACCCGCGAAGGACCTGCTAGAAAATGGAATGACCGCGCGTGCCATGGCCATCGACCCCGATGAGTTTCGCCACGTTCTGAGTCACTTCGCGAGCGGCGTGACCGTGGTCACCACCTGGGACGCCGACGGGCGTCCCACCGGTCTCACCGCCAGCGCCTTCACCTCCGTCTCCCTTACGCCACCGCTTGTTCTGGTGTGCGTGGATCATCAGGCGCAGAGCTATGAAGCCCTCCGCACCAACGGCTGGTTCGCCATTAACATCCTTGCCGCGGACCAGGAGCCGTTTTCCCGCCACTTCGCCACGACCCAGCCGAACAAGTTCGAACACATCGCCTTTCTGAAAGGACCGCAGGGGCTCCCGCTGCTCCCCGCCGCGCTCGCGCACCTGGAGTGCCGGAAGGTCCACGCCTATGCGGGGGGCGACCACACGATCTTCGTCGGCGAGGTGGAGGCCGCTGGGGTCGGAAAGGGCGAGCCGCTGCTCTACTATCGCGGGCAGTATAACCGCGTCCGCTCCGAAGAACCTCACTCCTGACCGTCCCGCTCTCTCAGGGGCGATGAGTCAACGGAGAGCGTGGCCTTCGCCCTGGGTAACTTCCTCAAGGGTGACGCGGCGACCGAGCAGGGA
>CAYFIG010000034.1:2181-12061 GCA_964342905.1 uncultured bacterium | reverse complement strand
GTCAGCTGGCCCGCGCGCAGCGGGTTCTGGGTGCCAGGACAGTAACAGAAGCGATTGAGCGGGCGTTGGCCCTGGCCACGGAAAAGGCCGCGCACGACGCCGTCCTGCGCCGATACAGTGGCGCGGGCCGGAAAGATTCCTTTGCCGACCGGTAATCTTGCTGTCTTGGACACGTCAGTTTATGTCGAGATTTTTCGAACCGGGCGGTTCACGCTAGACCTCCTGCGCTCCCGGTGGATTATCCGGTGCTCGGCGGTGGTGCTTCACGAACTCCGCCGCGGCGCAAGGGCGAACCTGGAAATTCGATTCGTCAACGAGCTGGCCAGAAAGATTCGGGTTATCACACCGAATGAACGTCACTGGCTGGAATCCGCCGAAGTCCTTTCCGTCATCCGGAAAACAAAGGGCTATGGTCCGCAGAAGTTGAGAGAACTGGCTTTTGATGCGCTGATTGCCCTCTCCGCCCGAGAAATCGGGGCCACACTGATCACCTGCGATCGAGAAGACTTCGAGGAAATCCGTAAATACAGGTCCTTTAGGGTGCTGTATTGGTAGCGGCGAGATCATCGCTTGAGAGGCATCGGGCATGGAGCGCACCGCGGCATACCTGAATGCTGGGGCCGACCTCCGCGTCGCCGTGGAGTTGGCGCGGGAGTGCGAGGCCTGGGGCTACGAGAGCCTCTGGGTGACTCACAGCACAGTCGGCCGCGACTCCTTCCTGGTCCTCTCGGCCTACGCCCACGCCACGCGCACCATCGGCCTCGGAAACGGCGTCGTTCCAGTCTACCCCAGGCATCCTGTGGTGATGGCCCAGGAGGCGCTTGCGCTTGCCGAGCTTTCCGGCGGGCGCTTCCGCCTCGGCATCGGCGTGAGCCACCGGCCGACGATGGAGGCGGGCCTCGGCCTTGACATGGGGAAGCCGCTCGAGGTGATGAGGGAGTACGTCCAAGTCCTGTGCGCGGCGCTCACGGGGCGGGTGGAGCACGCCGGCCCGCGCTATCGCGTGAGCTGGACGAGCGCGCTCCCGAAGCTCCCCGCGCCCCCGCCGATCCTCCTCGCGGGCCTCACGACGAAGATGCTCGAGCTGGCCGGCGAGATCGCCGACGGCGTGATCCTCTGGCTTTGCCCCCCGGCCTACATCCGCGAGGTCGCGCTCCCCGCCCTCGCCCGCAGCCGCCGGAAAGCCGGCAAATCACTCCACGGCTTCGAAATCGTTGCCGCCGTGCCCCTGGCCCTCACCGACGATGTGGACCCCACCACCGCCCTGTTCAAGGACGAGCTGGTCCGCTACCTCCAGCTCCCCTTCTACCGCGCCATGCTCACCGCGAGCGGCTTCGGCGAGGAGCTGGCCGCCTTCGACCGCGACAGGGCCCGGGCCTCCTCCCCTGGCAGCGCCGTCCCCGACCGCCTGGCGGGAGCCCTCGGCGGCATCGGCGACCGCAACGCGCTCCGCGAGTACGTCGCCGCCTACCGCCAGGCCGGCGTCACCCTCCCCGCCGTCCGCCCCATTAGCTTCCCCGACGCCCCCCCCTACCGCCCCACCCTCGAAGCCCTTGCCCCCCACCTAGTCCTTTAGCTCCGTCTACGCTTCGCTGGCCCACGGCACCTGACTACCGGGGCATCGGGGAGGCACCACGTTTCCTGCGGGGCCTTCCTAATCCGGGGCCGAAGGGCTGGCCACCGTGGCGCACTCGATCGAGCCACATTAACGTGGGTAGTACTCATGTCCGTTCCAGCCGGCGCCAACGGGCATCCCGGCCGCGCCCCATGCCCTTGAGTCGCCCCTCCTTTCGCCATTGGTTCATGACTACTCGTATCATCTCCCGGCTCACGTTGGGACACAGCCGCTCGACGTCGGCAATGCCGAAGGGGCTTGGCACTCCCGGTAGGCGATGCACAGGGTAGAAAGCAGATAATTGGTTATATTTTGTTGTTTATTTAAGCCTTTATAGGGCCTGTTTCGCGTTTAAAATATAATGCAATATTGACATTATTATATTTCAGATGCAAAATAAGCCTTATTGGGGCCTATTATGCGAACCAAACATAACTACCAATTCAAATTCAAGACGCTTGGACCGCAGGCGGCTAGGTTCGTGGCCGCGCTCCATGACCGAGGCTGCCGTGTTTTCACGCTGGACCAAGCCATCCGTATTTGCGACGCAAAGCCGGCGTCCGTTCGTCGTTTTATTACGAAGCTCGTCGCGCGCGGCATTGCTACGCGCCTCAAGCCTGGACTCTTCGTCCTTGTCCCTTTCGAGCTCGGCCACGCGCGCGAGTACATGGGCAACCCTTACGTAATTGCGCGCGAGCTTGCCGGAGGCCGAGACTATTACCTGTCTCACGCCACAGCCATGGACATCCACCAGATGGTCACACAGCCTCAGCTTGTGGTGTACGTGACGACCTTGCGCCCTTTGCGGTCACGTGACGTCCTGGGTACCGAGTTTAGATTTGTACGGTTGAAGCCGGAGGACTTCTTTGGTGTCACGGAGCACTGGGTCGACAAGCAAGAGAAAGTCTTAGTCAGCGACCTCGAGCGTACGGTCGTTGACGGGCTCAAGCAGCCAGAGTATTGCGGGGGAGTCAGTGAAGTCGCCAAAGGACTCTGGATGCGCCGACAGGACATCAACCCGAACCGGCTTGTCAACTACGCTCTTAGGCTGGACATTGGTGCGGTTATTCGTCGGCAGGGTTACCTGATGGAGCTTTACCAGATCGGAGGACGGGACGAAGTCGAGCGCCTCCGAGAGAATTTAACTGCGACCTATCTGCTTCTCGATCCAGTCCTTCTGCCTGAAGGCAAGTTTCACAAGCGCTGGCGGCTTCGCCTGAACGTAACGCCTGAGGAACTCAGGACAGTGCCGGGGACCTAGCAAATGATTCCGCAGCGCAACCTTTCGCTGCTCTCGAACCGCCTCGCTGAACGTGGGGGTCGCCGGATCCCCGAGAACGTCTTAGAGCGCGACTACTGCATCGCCTGGTTTCTTGTAGGCCTCTCGAGGAGTCCACTCCGTGAAGAACTGGCCTTCAAGGGCGGCACGGCACTGAAGCGGTGCTACTTCGGCAATTATCGTTTCTCCGAGGACCTTGACTTCACCCTGCTGAAGGGAGCGCCGTTCGAGCGGATAGTAAGCGAACTGGAGCCCATATTCGGGGAGGTACGGCGCACCAGCGGTGTCACCTTCGCCTATGCCCGCGAGGACCGCCAAGCTCACGAGAATAGCTACACCTTCTATCTCAGCCATGACGGGCCGTTACCCTCTACCGGGGGCAAAGAGATCAAGTGCAACATCACTATTCGAGAGCGCGTTGTGTTCCCACTCGCCTACCGACCTGTCCTGCGGGCGTATGATGAGTACACGGACCTTCCGGAAGACGCCTTAGTTCAGGCTTACACGCTGGAAGAGATCGCAACTGAAAAGATCGTCGCAGTGACGGACCCCGTGCGCAATGAGCCCCGTGACCTCTACGACCTTTGGTTCCTTTGTGAGGGCGGTCATGTTGTCGTGGCCCAGCTAGAAAGCGCCCTTCAAGAAAAGCTTGCCTTCCGGGGCCGCGCCGGCGCGCGGCTTGGGGAAGAGCTGGCGGGGAAGGAAGCGCGGCTAAAAAGGCTCTGGGGCAGGCGGTTGTCAGCGCATGTGGCAGATCTCCCGCAATATGAGGCGGTATTCCGCGCAGTGGAACGTCACCTCCGCCAAGCGGGCCTCACCGCCCGGTGAGTTTAAGGTGATGACAAGGGCCGGCTGGGGTCCTGGTTCCACTGCCCTTGGACTAGCTGATGAAACAGGCTGGACTCGCGCTTGTAGAAGCCCTCGGTGTGGAAGGAGTCGGGGAGGCGGAGGAGCAGGTAGTCGAGGTGGTGGCAGAGCTCGTGGAGGAGGGTGCGGAGGAAGGTGCGGAAGGCCACGACGCGGCGCTGGCGGGCGGTGCGCATCCAGACCGTGATCTTGGGCATCCGGCCTGCCCGGCTCTCGGTGTAGAGGCCGTGGAGCTCGCCCCAACGGGCGTGGGGGCGGGCGGCCAGGACCTCGACGCGCACGGGCGGGACGCGGAGCGTGCGCGTGAGGCCGTCCAGGAGCTTCTGGCATGTGAGCTGGGTCTGCTCGCGGTTCTCTAGAGCTAGCGCTGCGGCGAGGGCTGCCACGAGGGGGCTGAGGGCTCCCGGTTCGGGGAGGCGGACCTCGTGGATGCCGTCGCTCTCGTCGTAGATCGCCTGCTGGCGCTTGGTGAGGCGCGCGTAGTAGGCGAAGGGCATCCCGTGTGCGAGAGTCGCAGGCCTCAGGCTGGCAGGCGGCGCGAGAGGACCTTGGCCAGGCTCTCCGGGGTGAAGCCGAGCTGGAGGAGGGCCAGCCCCATGTCCATGCACTCGCGATACTTGGCGATCTTCCCGCCTTTCAGCTCGAAGAGGCTCATTCCCGAGATCCGGACCTTCCTTCCCGCGCTTCGCGGAATCGCGTCGGTCACCGTGTAGGAGAAGCTCCACTCGGCGGCGGCGCGGAGGGCGTCGGCCACCACCACGTGCATGGTCCAGGTGTAATCCCGCCCGTCCTTGAACATCCTCTCGAAGAGGGATTTGAGGCCGGTATGCCCGGCGTGGCGGCCATAAAACGTATCGTGGTAGACAGCGTCCTCGGTGAAGCAAGCCAGAAGCCCGGGCAGGTCCTGGCGGTTGAAGGCCGCGGCGAACTCCTGGACGAGATCGCTCCCGCTCATGGCGTCTCCTTTCGTCTGGGCCCGACGCCCCCGCGTGCCGTGAGATCGGCGATGGCCGCGGAGGAGTAGCCCAGCTCGATCAAGATCTGGTTCGTGTGCTGGCCCAGGGTGGGCGGTGCGCCCGCGTCTCGCCCTGGCGTTTCCGAAAAGGTGATCGGGATTCCCATCAGGGTCAGCGTTCCAACCTCGGGGTGTTCGTACGTCACGACCATCCGGTGGTGCGCCACCCCGGGGTCATTCATGAAGTCAGCCAGGGTCTGGACCCGGGCCGCTGGGATATCGTGAGCGGCCAGGAGCTTGAGCCACTCGTCGCACGGCTTCGTGGTGAAGGCAGCTTCTAGGATCGGGGTCAGCGCCTCCCCGTGCTCGAGCCGGGCCATCCAGGAACCGAAGCGCGGATCCTCGGCCAGGTCAGGCCGGCCCAGGAGCTCGCAGAGCTTGAGCCAGAACGATTGGTTTCCGCAGGCAAGGAAGAACCAGCCACCGTCGCCCGCCTGATAGAGCCGGTATGTGGGATTGTCGCGGGGGACCGGCTTCTTGCCGGGATAGTCCACCACGTTTCCTGACTGAAGCGCCAGCGAGGCCTGAAGCAGCGAAGTGCCAACGCGCTGCCCGAGCCCGGTCCGTTCCCTCACAAAAAGCGCGGCGAGCACCCCTTGGGCCCCGAGCGCCGCGGCATAGTAGTCGGTCAAGGCAACGCGAAGGTATTGAGGCGCGCCCGCGCCACCCTGGAGCGCCATCAAGCCTCCCATGGCCTGGAGCAACGGGTCGAAGCCGGGGCGGTCCCGGTATGGACCATCCTGACCAAAGGCCGTCACCGCACAGTAGATAAGCCGGGGGTTGAGGCGGCTCAAGGTCTCGTAGCCCACGCCCAGCCGGTCGGCCACGCCGGGACGGAAGTTCTCCATCACGACGTCGCTCTGGGTGGCGAGCTTCTCCACGATCTCGCGGCCGGCGGGGTCTTTGAGGTTCACCGCGATGGAGCGCTTGCCGCGGTTCCAGCCAAAGAATCCTTGAAGCTCGCGGAAGGGATCCCCTTCAGGCGGCTCCACCTTGATCACGTTAGCTCCCAGGTCGCCCAACATCATGGCGGCGTAGGAGCCGGCGATGTAGCCCGTGAGGTCGAGGACCTGGATGCCTTCTAGCGCGTGGGGCATCAGGAAGGCGAGTCAGCTAGGACGTAGCCAGGCAGCTCAGGGGTCTCAGGAAAGATCACGCTTCCGGGCCTCGAACTCCTCACGGTTGATCTCTCCTCGGGCGTAGCGCTCGCGGAGGATCTCAATCGCCCGGTCGGGGCCCGAAGGGCGCCCCGCTCCCACGAGCCAGCGGATGCCGAGGACGATCCCGACGATCACCAGGATCCAGAAAGCCAGCATGACCAGCATCATGCCGAACCCCCAGGCGCCCCACATCCACCACATTGGGTGCATCCCCCAGCCCCAGTCGGAAACGCGCTCCTGGGCCCAGGCCGCGCCCGGCAGAACCCAAGCCAAAAGCAGACTCATCTACCTGTGCGCCTGGCCGAACTCGAGGATTCGGTCGCGCACCCGCTCGGGGGTCTGCTCCGGCGGCATGACGGTCCAGAACTCTGGTTGGGGAAGAAGCTCGCGCAGGTAGTGGGCGCCGGAGGTGGCGTGGGCCGGGTCGTCGCCCGGGATGATCAGCGCAGGGACCTTCATCGCCATCAGCTCCTCGGGCTCGGGGCCCGGCGGCATCTCCCGGTCGAAGAGGGTGCGCGCGCTTGCGGCGACGATTCCCAGGTAGCGATCCAGGTCCTGATCTTGGAACGCCTCCGCGAAGTTCGGGTCGCGCACGATCGAAGAGGCCCACGGACCGGCCTCCGGATCTTGCCAGAACGATTTTCCTTCTTGGGCGCGCTTGACGACGCCCGGAAGCCCGTTCTCGCGGGCGAAGCGGAGGTGACGGCCAAAGCGGTCCTGACCGTTCAGCTTCCAGCGGTAGCCTCCAACGGGCCAGTGAAGGATCAGGGCGCGGGTTGACGTCGGGAATCGTGCCGCGAACGCCAGGGCCACTGAGCAGCCCATGCAGCCGCCAAGGACAAACGCCTCTTCGATTCCCAGGTGATCCAGGAGGCCTTTGGCCTGCTCGGCGAAGAGCGTCCAGGAGAGCTTCTCGACTCGCCCGCTCGACGCGCCGGACTCTCGCCGGTCGTAGGTGATCACCGTGAACTCGCCGGATAAGGCGTCGAGAGGCTTCATGCCTTTCCATACGCCGGCCGTGGCCCACTTCTCCATCGTGGCGTCGAAGCCGCCCGGCGCCAGCATGAGAAGCGGCGGGCCCGAGCCGCGCGTTAGATAGTTCACCTCCAGACCATCAATGATGGCAGTTGGCATCGAACCCTCCTTCGGGCAGGTTGGCCTCGAGCCACGCGCCTCCGTAAGGCGCGGGCGATGATCCCTTCTAGCATGGGAGCCAGGGGTGGTCAACCGGGGCTCCGCCTCTCGTCACCACACCGGCGTTTGCCCCCAGCGGTCAACGTAGGTGACCTCGCGGACAGGCTTGCGCGGCGGTGGCCCGAATTTCCCGAGCGGGTACCCCAGGGGAATCAACGCGGCGGTCTCGACCCCCGGCGGGATGCCAAGCAGTTCCTTCACCTGCCTGTCGCGGAAGCGATGGATCGTGGTGAGCGTGCTCCCGATCCCCAGCCCCCGCGCGGCCAACAGGATGTTCTGCACTGCCGGATAAATGGAGGAGCCCATCGTGATGCCAGGCGTCACACCCTCGGTGTTCAAGCAGGCGAGGATCAGGACCGGGGCTTCGTTGAGGTGCTCGGCCAGATGCCGGGCTGATGCGAGCATCTTGCCTGAGGGACTATCTGGAGGAGCAGCCGAGGCATTGAGATAGTAGGGGACCGTTAATAGCTCCTGGAATCCTTCGCGGTAGAGTTCGCCGAGGCGCTGCCGCAGTTCCGGGTCCCGGATCACGATGAAGATCCACCCCTGGCGGTTGCCGCCGCTGGGCGCGCACATGGCCGCCTCCAGGATCTGGTGGATCACGGAATCGGGGATTGGGTCGGGCTTGAGACGCCTGATCGCACGTTGGGTATGGATAGCCTCGAAGAGATCCATTGTTTTTCCTCCCAGTCTCCGGCCACGCTGGGCCGGATACTAGCCCATCAGACGGGAGGGATCAACCGCTCGGCCCTTCAGGAGGAAATGAAAGCCTCTCGAATTTTCCGGTACACTATGGCAAGGAGGTTGCACCATGAAGGCCTGGCGAGTGATTTTCGGCGCGGGGATCACCCTCGCGCTTCTGGTCCCCTCCGTCAATGCCCAGGAGCTCCGCTTGGAGCTGGCCCGAAAGAGGCCGGAAGTAGTACAGCCGGCACCAGACCCGCAGGCGGTTGTGCGAGAAGCCGAGCGGGCCGTCCAGGAGTACGAGGAGCAGGTGGCGCGGGAGCGCATCCTCGATGAGTTGCGGGAGCACGATCGCCAACGCAACTTGGACTCCATGATCACCCAGCAGAAACAGGCGCTGGCAGTCCAGCGGGCTCTCAGGGAGCTCCGGCGCTAAGCGAGTTTCTTCCCCGTCTCTTTGGCGGTCCGAAGGAGCAGCGCGATCTGCGCGCCGACCGCTTCCATCAGCTCCAGCTCTCGCGCCGTGAAGCGGCGGCGCTCCGTCCACCAGAGCAGGTAGAACGCCCCGGCGACGGCATCGTCCAGGATCAGCGGGAGGAGCAGGCCGGATTGGTGACGGCTGAGCCGGGACAGGTGGCTGAACCGAGGGTCAGCTCCAACATCGTCGGAATAGACCGGGCGCCGCTCTTTCCAGATCGGGAGAGGGACCCCGTGCTCCTTCAACGGGAGAGGAGTCGTGGACACCGCCTCAAGATGCTCCTGGGGGACCTGGTAGGCCAGGAAGGGAGAGAGCACGTCGGATCCCCGCTGGTGGAGATACACGGACACGGTGTCGGCGCCCATGACGCGGACCAGCTCCCGGCAGGTGCTTCGGAACGCCTCCTGCAAGTCCGGCGTTGAGGAAATCGCGCGCGAGATCGCTAAGAGCGCTTCGGTCTCCTTGCGCCGCTCGGCGACCTCGGCGCTCAGGCGGGCGTTCTCCCGCATCAGGCGTCGTCGCTCGGTCAGCTTGCCGATCAGCTCGCCAAGACGGGTGAAGTCCACAGGCTTCACAATGTACCCGGCCGCCCCGTCCTCCACCGTCGTGACCGCTGAGTCGATCGTCGCGTGTCCTGTCATGATGATGACATCGGGGGGAGCGTCGAGCTGCCGCGCCGCTCCCATCAGGGCGACGCCTCTCATGTCGGGAAGCACGAGGTCAATCAGGGCGATGGAAACCGGGGTCTGGCGGAGGATCCTGAGCCCTTCCTCGCCGGTGTGCGCAGCGATGACCAAATACCCCTCATGCTCGAGGAACTGGCTGAGCGCCGAGACAAACTCGCGGTTGTCGTCAACCACGAGGATCGTTTCTCGGTCCGCCCGCCCCATGGCCTTCCGTCTCTCACACGCTCGCCGCCGTCGTCGTGACCGATGCTTCGGCCGTGTCCTCATTATAGTCGAGCTATTCAAATGCTTGTTGCAAGTTTCAGCGCTTCCCGGCGCATTGCCCCGGGCGCTGGACAGGGTCACAATAGGTCTGGCAGCACCTCGAGGAAGGTGGTGGTGATCCGCGGGTCCGGCGACGCGTCTTTCACCACAGGGATTTTGAGTCCCGTAACCATCCTCCTCTGAGGACCTGCTGCGAGACCTGGCGTACCTCCTGCAGCTCGAAGGGTTTGACCGTCCTTTTCCCTCCGCTTATCATGCGTTCATGGACACTGTTTCCCACCCCGTGCTCGCCCGCCTGGTTGCCCGGGCGAAGAGTGATCCCGAAGTTCTCGCGGTGCTCCTGTTCGGGAGCCGGGCCCGCGGTGACCCCTCCCCGGAATCCGACTTCGACGTCTGCCTCGTGCTCGGGTCCGAGCCGGGCTCCGATCTCGCTCCCGCCCACAAGCGGCTGGAGTACCTCGGGGAAGCCGACCTCGACATCATCGTCTTCCAGCAGCTCCCCCTGCACATCCGGAGCCGGGTCCTCAAGGAAGGTACGGTCCTCTTCGTCAGGGACGAGGACGCCCTCTACGCCCTCGCCGCCCGCACTGCCCGCGCCTTCGATGGCTTCCGGCACATCTACCGCCAGTACCTCGATC
>CAYFIG010000034.1:0-2171 GCA_964342905.1 uncultured bacterium | reverse complement strand
AAGTAGGCATACGGGCTGTACTGGAAGCCCCACGGCTCCTGGCCAAGCTCGATGAGCTTGACGGATACCTGGCAGAACTCCGCTCCATCGCCACCGAACGGTTTGAAGAATACCTGAGCGTCGAGAAGAAGCGAGCCTACGACGACCAAATTGTGTTCGAGACCATCCGTCAACGCCTCGGAGACTTCGACACCTTCAAGCGCGAAATCCTCGCCTTTCTTCGGAAGGCTTGATCCTTAACCGTTTGGCGTCGGCTCTGAGGGGGAGTCGCGGGCCCGGGGCCGTCCCGGATCAGAGCTGGAGGACCGCGATCCCCGCGACAGTGACGATCGAGCCGAACACCGCCCTGGGCGCCAGGCGCTCGCCGAGAACGAAGACCCCCAACGGGATCGCGAACAACGGCGAGGTTGAGGACAGCACCGTCCCGGCCGCGACGCCGGCATACTTCAGCCCCGCCACGAACATGACCGAGGTTGCGGCGGTCAAGAGGCTGAGCCCTGCCACCCACCAGAGCGTGGCAGGTCCACTCGCCATGAGCTGCCTTATCGTGCCCCGCGTCCAGGGGGTCGCCCAGAGAACCGCTCCGGCCAACGGCAGCCGGATGGCCTGAGCTGTGATCGCACCAATCTCTTGGAGGGGCGGTTTCAACAGGATCGCGGTGACCGCCCATGCCAGCGAGGCCAGCGTAGCCGCGCCGAAGCCGCGCCAGAAGCCCTCGCCAGGGGGAGCGTCTTTACTCCGACTCGTGATGATCAAAGCGAGACCGCCGAGCGTGAGGAGCGCCCCGAGCGCCGCCCGGGGCGTGACCGGCTCTCCAAGAAATGCTCCGGCCAAAAGCGCCGCGATCAGGGGGTAGGTCACGGAAACGGTCGTGGCGCGGGCCAACCCCAGGCTCCGGGTACTCGCAAAAAAGCTCGTGTCGCCGATCCCGAAGCCCAGCACGGCGGATAGGGTGAGGAGGCCGAGGTTTCCGAGCGAGAGGTCCGCCAGCGCTTCGATTCCGCCTGCGAGCAGTACCCAGGCGAGGAGCAGCGCGGCGCCTCCGCTTACGCGGAGCGCGTTGATGGCGACTGAATTAAGGATCGGGGAGAGGGTGCGTGCGAGGAGGCCGATGACCGCCCAGGTAAGCGCTGAGCCCAGCGCGAAGAGCGCCCCGGCCCCCGGGCCGTAGAGAAGGTTCAAGAACGCTACGCGCCCGTGGCGGTGTCCAGGAGGTACTGCTCCGCGGCGGCCAGGCCCGCTCCCAGCTTGATGGGGACGCCGAAGCTCTTGAGCGTCAGCTCCACGCCCGCGAGTCCTCCAAGGAGCTCCAGCTCGTTCAGACTCCCCAGGTGGCCGATGCGGAAGGCTTTCCCCTTCACCGCGCCGAGCCCTACGCCGAGGGAGAGGTCGAGGGTCCGATTGGCGTGGGCGACGTACGCGTCTGAATCCATCCCCTCGGGCATGACCACTGCAGTGAGACTGTTGGAGTACTCGGCAGGATTCTGACAGAGGATCCCGAGCCCGAGGGCTTGGATCGCCCGGCGGCAGGCCTCGGCGAGCCGGGTGTGACGCTTGAACACGTTTGCCAGGCCCTCTTCGTTGAGCACGGCGATCGACTCCCTGAGGCCGAAGAGGAGCGCTGTGGCGGGGGTGTAGGGGAACTCGCCGCGCTTGTTTCGCTCGAGCACGGGTCTCCAGTCCCAGTAGGCGCGGGGGCACTTTGCCTTCTCGCTCGCGTGGATCGCCTTCTCGCTGATCGCGAGGATCGCAAGCCCGGGCGGGAGCATGAGCCCCTTCTGGGGCCCCGTGAGCGCCACATCCACTCCCCACTCGTCAACGCGGAAATCGATCGAAGCCAGAGAGCTGACGACGTCTACCAGGAGCAGCGCGGGATGCCGGGCGGCGTCCAGCGCCTTCTTGATCGCGGCAACGTTGGAGGTGACCCCGGTGGAGGTCTCGTTGTGGACCACCAGCACTGCCCTGATCTGATGAGCAGCGTCGGCGCTGAGCCGTTCCTCCACTTGGTCGGCAGGGACTCCAGCTCCATAGGGAAGGTCCAGCCGGTCCACCTCCACCCCGTAGGCTGACGCGGTCCTGGCAAAGCCGGTGGAGAAAAAGCCGTTGACGCACGCGAGGACCCGGTCGCCCGGGGAGAGCGTGTTCACGAGGCACGCCTCCCACGCCCCGGT
>CAYFIG010000033.1:0-12208 GCA_964342905.1 uncultured bacterium | reverse complement strand
AGGTGGTCCCATCCCTCCGGAGCATAGCCGAGGGTGAAGCGCCTGGCGGCCTCGGAGTCGATGCCACGGGCTTTCAAGAGTTGCCGGCCGCGCTCTCCTTCGGGGCGGTTCCAGAGCATCTCGGCGTAGAACTGAGCAGCCAGTGCCAGGGCCCGGTAGAGGGCCTCGCGCTGGCCGTCAGCCTCGGACTTTCGCTCCTCCGGTACCGCCACGCCCGCTCTTCTCCCCAGGGCTCGCACCGCTTCTGGAAAGGAGAGCCGATCCTGCCGCATGACGAAGCTAAAGGCATCGCCGCCCGCGCCACAGCCGAAGCAGTGAAAGATTCCTTTCTTCGGGTTCACCATGAATGACGGGGTCTTCTCGGCGTGGAACGGGCAGAGGGCCTTCCAATTCTCACCGGCGCGGCGAAGCGTCACGAACTGACCGATGAGGTCCACGAGGTCCACCCGGGACCGGATCTCGTCGAGCAGTTGGGGTGGAAACCCGCCTGCCATCTCAGCTCACCCTGAGCTCGACCACCGTGGCACCCCCGCCGCCTTCGTACGGCTCCCCCGGCCGAAAGCTCTCGACGAGTGGGTGGATAGCCAGAAGCTCGTGGATGGCCTTCCTGAGCGCACCGGTTCCCTTTCCGTGCACGAGGCGCACCTGCGGGAGCCCGGCCAGGAAGGCGTCGTCGAGATACTTTTCCACCACCCCCTGCGCCTGCTCAGTGGTGTTGCCGAGGAGGAAAAGCTCGGCCGGAATCTCTGATTTCTCCGGGGCGCTGATCACCCGATCGGCGGGCCCGCCCGGACCTCCTTTCTTCGGAATCGCGTAGAGGGCCTGGACCGGTACCCGTACCGTCATACTTCCGGCCTGGACTGTGGCGGTGGCGCCGGTTCGATCTATCAGGGTGCCCTTGAGCCCCAGGTGCGCCACCTCAACAGTGTCCCCGACCTGGGGCGCCGCCCCGTTGGTGGGGGGTGCTGGAGCTGGAAGCGTTGCCGAGAGCGCGGCCAGCCGCTTTCGGCTCGCCTCAAGAGAACGGCGCGACCGCTCGCTGGCCTTGAGTCGGTCCCACTCCTCTCCGACAGCCCGCCGGATCTCGGCCAGGAGGGAAGCCGCCTCGGCCTTTGCTCTCGCCAAAGTTTCCCGCGCTTTGGTCTCGGCGCGCGCGAGCTCCTGCTGGGCACGGGCCAGGAGTGAGGCGGCCTGGGTCCGCTCGCGCTCGAGCGCGAGAACCGCTTCGGCGCCCTCGCGGGCCTGAGTGTCCAAGCGCGCCAAAAGCGCCTGGAGGTCCCGCGCCTGGGCTGATAGGTGAGCCTGAGCCCGCTCGATCACTCCTCCCGGAAGCCCGAGACGCGCGCCAACGGTCAGGGCGTAGCTCCGTCCGGGCCGCCCATACAGGAGACGGAACGTGGGGGCCAGGCGTTCAGCGTCAAACTCCACCGAGGCGTTCTGGGCTCCGGGGTGGACGGCTGCGAAGGCCTTGAGAGGCTCCAGGTGGGTTGTCGCCATCACCAACGCCCCCCGGGCCTCGAGCTCCTCTAAGATGGCTCGGGCGAGCGCTGCCCCCTCCTCTGGATCCGTGCCGGCGCCAAGCTCATCCAGGAGCGCCAGCGAGCCCTCGTCCGCCTCGTCGAGAAGCGTCTTCACTTGTTTCACGAAGGCCGAAAAGGTAGAGAGGTTCTCGGCCACACTCTGCTCGTCTCCCACCACGGCGAAGAGCCTGGAGAAGACCGGGATCCGGCTTCCCGCCCTCACGGGAAGATGAAGCCCTGCTTGGGCCATCAGCACTGAGAGTCCGAGGCACTTGAGCGCAACTGTCTTGCCGCCGGCGTTGGGGCCTGTTACCACGAGGAGAGGCGCTTCGGCCGAGAGCCGGAGGTCCACAGGGACCACGGGGCAGGAGGGCTCCTTCCAGCTCTGTGCCAGGAGCAGCGGGTGGCGCGCCTCGCAAAGCACCACGCTTCGGCCAGGATCGATCTCGGGCTCGGTCGCCTCCATCCTCTCAGCGAGAAGCGCTCGCGCCAGGATCAAGTCCAGTTCAGAAATCTCCTCGATGAGGTGGCGGAGCTCGGGCAAGCAGGTCCGGACTTCATCGGTAAGGGCCTGGAAGATTCGGGCGCTCTCCGCCTCCTCCTCCCGGACGGCCTGCGTCAGCTCGTTGTTGACCTCCACCACCGACTCGGGCTCTACGAACAGGGTGGCTCCGCTCTGCGAGCGATCGTGAACAAGGCCGCGCACCCTCGGGCGCGCCTCAGCCCGGACCGGCAAGACGTACCGGCCGCGTCTCAGGGTGACGTAGCGGTCCTGAAAGAGCGTATCGGCTTCGGCGGAGGCAAAGAACGCCTCCAACTGGATGACGATCTGCCGTCGCAGATCCCGGATGGCTTGGCGGAGCTTCTTGAGCCGGGGGCTCGCCTCGTCTCGGAGCCCTCCATCCGGGGTTAACGATCGGGCCAGGAGATCCTCGAGCACGGGGAGAGCCTGGAGCCTGGAAAAGCGCTTTCCCGGGCCGGGGGCTACCCCGGTAACCCGGCTCCCGTAGGCCCTGAGGCGGGTTCTGGCTTCCAAGAACGGGATAAAGGCGGCCAGCTCGGCCCCCTCGAGACTGCTGCCCGGTATCTCAGCCCGCTCCAGGCTCGGGCGGAGGTCTGGAATCACTCCCCACGGCGGAGATCCTGCCAGGGTCAAAGCCTGGCGGCCTTCCAGGGTCTCCCCCAAGGCCTGTCGGACCAAGTCAGGATCAGTCGAGGGCTCAAGCGTCAGGGCACGCTCCTTGCCCATCGGCGTCGAGGCCTCTCGGGCCAGGAGTGCCTGCACCTGGTCCCATTCGAGCCCTCGGCCCCAGAGCCCACCCACGCGGCTGCCCTCTCCCTCAGGCGGCACGTCTAGAGACTACCGGGCTTCATTCGGCAAACCGCTCCCGCCGCTTCGCCTTCTTCCGGGCTACGAGGGCTAGGCTTCTCGTAGTGCTGGCGCTTTTTGAACTCGGACAGGAGCCCGGCCTTCTCGCACTGCTTCTTGAAGCGCTTCAGCGCGCTCTCGAAGGATTCGTCGGGCTCGACGACAACCCTGGTCACGGACTTCCCCCCCCATCGGGCCCCTCGCCCGATAGATAAACACTAACGATATATCATGCTCCCCACGCTGTCAAAAGATCGTTGGGCTCAAGGGGCAAAGCGAATGGTGAGGACATCGCCGTCTCTCAGCCGGTACTCCCGTCCCTCAAGCCTCATGGCCCCGCGTTCCCGTAAAGCGGTGGGCGAGGGGGTGATCAGGAGCTCGTCCGCCGGCACCACTTCGGCCCGAATAAACCCGCGCGCCATATCCGAGTGGATTTTCCCGGCCGCCTCAACCGCCGTCGCCCCCTGAGGGAGGCTCCACGCCCTCACCTCCTCCCCCACCACGGTGTAGAACGTAAGGAGGCCGAGGAGCTGGTAGCCAACCCTCACCAGGCGCTCAAGGGCAGATTGGGCGAGGCCCAGTTCGGCGCGGAAGCTCGTTTGCTCCCCGGGCGGCAGGAGGGCCAGCTCTCCCTCCAGCTTGCCGTCCACCGGGACGACCGGGTAGGGGCCGACGGTCGCCTCGAACTCTCGGGCCAGGGCGGGGCTCCGGGGGTCATTCCAGTTCACATTGGCCGCGTAGAAGAGCGGCTTGGCGCTGAGCAGTCCTGAGGCCCGGAGCAGCGGCAGATCGGCCTCGGCGAGTTCCAGGGTCCGAAGTGCCTCACCGCGAGCCAAGGCGTGCCGGCATCGCTCCAGGAGTTCCAGCTCCGCCCGCGCCGCTTTGGGGTCGGTCCGGGCAGCCTTCTTGGACTGGTCGAGCCGGCGCTCCACGACTTCGAGATCGGCCAGGAGCAGCTCGGTGTTCACAATCTCGGCATCGCGCGTCGGGTCAGGCTCGCCGGCCACATGGGGGATTTGGCTGTCGGCAAAAGCGCGGACCACGTGGATCAGGAGATCGACGGCTCGAATGTGGGAAAGGAACTGGTTGCCAAGCCCCTCGCCCCGATTCGCTCCCTTCACCAGGCCGGCGATGTCCACAACCTCCAAGACGGCCGGCGTGACTTTGGGCGGGGAGAGGAGTTTGGCGAGGGCTTGAAGCCGCGGGTCGGGAACGGGGACCACGCCCTTCTTGGGCTCGAGGGTCGAGAAGGGATAGGTCGCGATCAACGTGGGCGTGCCGGTCAGGGCGGCGAAGAGCGTGGACTTTCCCGCATTGGGGAGCCCGACGAGCCCACAGCTGAAGCCCACCAGTGGTTACCGAAACAGCGGGGCGAGGACGAGTGAGACGACCGACATGAGCTTGATCAGGATGTTCATGGAAGGGCCCGCGGTGTCCTTGAACGGATCGCCAACCGTGTCCCCGACCACTGCGGCTTTATGGGCATCAGAGCCCTTGCCTCCCAGGTGGCCGGCCTCGATGTGCTTCTTGGCGTTGTCCCACGCCCCGCCGGCGTTGGCCATCATGAGGGCCAGGAACACCCCTGTGAGCGTGGCGCCTGCGAGGAGGCCGCCGAGCGCCGCCTTGCCAAGGGCATAGCCAACCACTGGCGGGATGACGACCGCGGCCAGCCCGGGGGCGATCATCTCCTTGATGGCTGCGCCCGTGGCGATCTCCACGCACCGGGTGGTATCCGCCTTTGCGTTGCCCTCCATGAGGCCGGGGATCTCGCGGAACTGGCGGCGCACTTCTTGGACCATGCCGAAGGCCGCGCGCCCGACCGCCTTCATCGTAAGCGCGGCCAGGAGGAACGGAACGATCCCGCCCAGGAAGAGACCGACGATAACCTGGGCGTCGGTGAGGTCGATGGTTTTGAGCCCCACGCTCTGGGTGTAGGCGGCGAAGAGGGCCAGCGCGGTCAGTGCCGCCGAGCCGATGGCGAACCCCTTGCCGATGGCCGCAGTCGTGTTCCCAAGGGCGTCCAGCTGGTCGGTGATCTTCCGGGTCTCGGGGCCCAGGTGGGCCATCTCCGCGATCCCGCCCGCGTTGTCAGCGATCGGACCGTAGGCGTCCACGCTCATCGTGATGCCGATCGTCGCGAGCATCCCTACACCAGAGAGCGCGATCCCGTAAAGGCCGCTGGCCTGGTACGCCACCAGGATGGCCCCGCAGATCGCGAGGACGGGGAGAGTTGTTGACTCCATCCCGACCGCGAGGCCGGAGATGATGTTGGTGGCCGCGCCCGTCTGGCAGGCCTCCGCGATGCGGATCACCGGCTTGCCCGAGGTATAGATTTCGGTGAGGAACCCGATTGCGATGCCGGCTGCGAGGCCGGAGAGCAGAGCCCAGAACGGGCCCCAGCCGACGCCGAATCCCCGGATGATGCCGGCGGAAGCCACGACGAGAAGGATTGCCGCGACGATCGTGGCGTAGCGGAGCGCCGCCTGGGGGTCCAACCGCTGGAGCCACCCCATGGAGATCACTCCGATGGCCGAGGAGACCAGGCCGGCCATCACGATCACGATCGGCAGCGCCATCCATCTGGCAGGGTCGGGGAGGGTGGCCCCGATGGCGATCGTCGCCACCACCGAGCCCACGTAGGATTCGAAGAGGTCCGCGCCCATGCCGGCCACGTCCCCGACGTTATCCCCCACGTTGTCAGCGATCACCGCGGGATTCCGCGGATCGTCCTCCGGGATTCCGGCCTCGATCTTTCCCACAAGGTCCGCCCCCACGTCGGCTGACTTCGTGTAGATCCCTCCCCCGACGCGTGCAAAGAGCGCAATCGAGGACGCGCCCATCGCGAAGCCATTGATCACCAGCGGGTCCTGGAAGAGCAGGTAGTAGACGCCGAGGCCGAGGATCCCCAGGCTGGCAATCGAGAGCCCCATCACCGACCCGCCGTAGAACGCGACAGAGAGCGCCCGATCGCGCCCCGACTCCTTGGCGGCGTTGGCCGTCCGCACGTTGGCCTTTGTCGCGGCCTTCATGCCGAAGAACCCGGCGAGCATGGAGCAAATGGCTCCCGAGACGAACGCCAGGGCCGTGAACGGGTGGATCGCCCAAGCCAGGAGCCCGGCGACAACCACGATAAACCACACCAGGATCGAGTACTCCTTGCGGAGGAACGCCATTGCGCCGGCCTGGATCTGCTCGGAGATCTCTACCATGGCGCCGCTGCCCTCGGATTGGCGCACGACGTAGCGGTACATGACGAGCGCCATCGCCAGCCCCAGAAGCCCGAAAACAGGAGCGAGGGAGACCCAGGTCATAGCGGTCCTCCTATGTGTGTCGCGAAAGGGCAGATTCCAGGAGTTTCAGCAGTTGCTCGGCGGCTTCGGTGCAGGCCGCCTCGATCAGCGGCAGCTCGTCCGGGGTGAAGCGCGAAAGAACGTGGTTGATTACCTCGCCCCTTTGGGCCGGCCGGCCGATTCCCACCTTCACTCGGCGGAGGGCCTGGGTGCCCAGACTTTCGATAACCGACTGGACGCCCTTGTGACCGCCGTGGCTCCCTCTAAGACGCACCCGGACCTTGCCGAGCGGCAGATCAATATCGTCGTAGACCAGAATCAGATCGGCGGGGGCCAGCGAGTAGGGCTCGAGCCGCTTGAGAAATCGCTCGACCGCTTTCCCTGACTCGTTCATGTAGCTGGCGGGCTTGAACAAGAACAGTGAGTCGGTCCCGTAGATCCCCTCGGCGATCTGCCCGAGGCGGGGGACCGGACGAAAGCCGGCGAGGAGCCTTCGCTGGGCCTGGAGGGAGTCGGCAAGCCGGTCCAGGACTCGGTGGCCGATATTGTGGCGGGTGCCCTGATACTTGGCCCCGGGGTTTCCCAGCCCCACCACCGCCTGGGCCACGACTTATTTCGGCTCCTCCTCCGGCTTGGGCTTGCGCTCGGTGAGGACCTCGGGCTCGGCGGGCGTCGGAGCCGCAGCAGGGGCGGCGACCTCTTCGGCCATCGGCGGCGACACAGTGGCCACGGCCTGGCCGGGGTCGTTCAGGATCCGGATGCTCGCGGGCGGTGCCAGGTTAGCGACGGTCAACACGTCGCCGATCCGAAGCATCGAGACGTCGACCTCGATCCGGTCTGGGATCAGGCCCGGGAGGCAGGAGACCTGTACCTCGCGAAGGATCATCCCCAGGATGCCATTCTGGTCCTTGACCCCGACAGACTCACCCACGGGGTGGACAGGTACGGTGACCGTGATGGCCCGGTCCATGGCGACTTCCTGGAGGTCCACGTGGAGCGGCGCCTCGCTGACCGGGTCGATCTGGAGGTCCCGGATGATGGCGGTGCGCGTCTCGCTGTCTTCGGCAAACCTGAGCTTCAGGAGTTGGGTGCGCCCTGCGTGCCCGTGGGTCGCCTTCAGGAGGTCTTTTGAGTCCACCGCGATTGGCGAGGCTGGACGGGCTCCGTAGAGGACCCCGGGGATCAGGCCCTGGCGCCGGAGACGCTTGGCGACCTGCTTGCCGGTTTCCGTGCGCCGCTGAATTTCGATCTCGCGAAGTTCCATGGAATCCTGCTCCTGTTCGTGGGGTCGTCAGACGAAAAGGGTGGAGACAGACTCTTCGGCGTGAATGCGGCGGATCGCCTCGGCCAGCAGGTTCGCGACGGAGAGCACGACGATCTTGGCGATCCGCTTCTCCGGACCGAGCGGGATGGAGTTGGTCACGATGACCTCCTCCAGCGGCGACCCCTCGATCCGGGCAATGGCCGGACCCGAGAGCACCGGATGGACGCCGCAAGCCAAAATCCGCCGGGCCCCTTCCCGTTTGATCGCGTCCACGGCCTGGACGACGGTCCCTGCCGTGTCGATCATGTCGTCGATGATCACGGCGTCCCGGCCCTTGACGTCCCCGATGAGGTGCATGAAGAGGGAGACGTCGGCGCCCTCGCGCCGTTTGTCGATGATGGCCAGTCCCGCCTTGAGGCGCTTGGCGATGGCCCGGGCCCGCTCCACGCCCCCCGCATCAGGAGCGATCACGACAGGGTCTTGGAGGGCCTTCCGGCCCAGGTAGTCGATCAGCACCGGAGCGGCGAAGAGGTGGTCCACCGGGATGTTAAAGAAACCCTGGATCTGGCCTGCGTGGAGGTCCAGAGCGAGGACCCGGTGGGCGCCCGCCGCGGTCAGGAGGTCCGCTACCAGCTTCGCCGAGATCGGGACCCGGGGCTGTACTTTTCGATCCTGCCTGGCATAGCCGTAGTAGGGCAGCACCGCGGTCATCCGCTGGGCTGAGGCCCGCTTCAGGGCGTCCAGCATCACCAGGAGCTCCATGAGACTATCGTTGACGGGTGGGCAGGTCGGCTGGATCACGAAGACATCCGCCCCGCGGACGTTCTCGTTGATCTGGACAAAAACTTCGCCGTCCGAGAACCGGGAGACCTCGGCGTCTGCCAGGGGGAGACCGAGTTCCCGCGCGATCTCTTCCGCCAGGGGTCGGTTCGCGTTCCCGGCGAGCAGCTTCAGCTCATACGCCATGGCCCGTTCCCTCCGTCCTGCACCAGCCGGACGTCTTTCCCATGGGTCTTCGAGACCCCTCGGCCACCTGCCATCGGAGGTTAATGGTTGGGGCGGGAGGATTCGAACCCCCGAATACGGGATCCAAAGTCCCGCGCCTTACCGCTTGGCCACGCCCCAACGATCTTCGCCTCATCCGCGCAGCATCCGGATGGCTGGGCCGGATACGGTTCGCACCGCCCAGCACGACCACGTCCCCGTGGTCAGTCGAGCCCGAATCTGCTTCGCGTGATCCAGCGACCGAGCAACGCCCACCACCGTGGGACCACTCCCGGACATGACCGCCCCGAGGGCGCCGGCCCCCAACAGCGCCGATTTGATCCGGGCGATAGCGGGGTACGTCGGCTCGACGACTCGTTCCAAGCTATTGTACAGGTTCGCCGCCACGCGCGACACGCTTCGCGCGGCCAAGGCCGAAACCATCGCGCTGGACCGGGAGTCGTCTCCCACCAGGTTCGGGGGGACCCGGTTATACACCTCCCGCGTCGAGAGGGGGAAGTTGGGGTTGACGAGCACGAGGGCAAGGGCCAGGGTGGGAGGCAGAGGCTTCAGGATATCTCCCCGGCCTGTCGCGAGCGCTCGCCCTCCCAGAAGGAAAAACGGGACATCCGCCCCCAGCTGCGCCCCCAGCTCAACGAGCCGCTTGGTCGGCCACCGGAGTCCCCAGAGCTGGTTCAGGCCCCAGAGGGTCGCCGCAGCATCGCTGGAACCGCCCCCCAACCCCGCCGCTACCGGGATTCGCTTGTGCAGCGTGATCTGGGTTCCCCGGGAAGTTCCGGCAGCCTCTTGGAGCAGCCGGGCAGCCCGGACCGCCAGGTTCCCCTCGCCCGTGGGGAGCCCCGGGTCGTCTGTCTCAAGCGCGAGCGTGTCGGCCTCTTCCAGAACCAGCCGGTCAGAGAGTTCCACCGCTTGGAGCAGCGTGACGATTTCGTGGTAGTTGTCGTGCCGCTTGCCCAGGACCTCGAGGACCAAGTTGACCTTGGCGAATGTCCGGAGCGTTAACCGACGGAGACCCCGCACGAGCGGACTACCGTATCACGGTGAAGCGTAGAATGTCAACGGAAGTGCTGGATTTCCGTGTGTTCTGGGAGGGGGAGATTGAAGATTTCCGTTGGGAGTCCCACCCCGATTTCGGGTTTCCGGTATCGGATTGAGACAGCCAACGGGCGATCGAGGGCCGTGAGGATGAGGCCGGTGGGTGGATCTACCGGGCCGCCGCCGTCGTAGGTAACACGGAGCTGGGTGTCCCCCCGGATCCACTCTACCTGGCGTACCACCAGGGTCTCCAAGTCGAGCCAGATGCGCTGCACTGCTCCCACCCCGGCAAGCTCGAGGGACGGTCCCAATCCGCCCGCGAGCCGGAGGGTGCCGGTTCGCGGCTCTTTCATTGGCAGGACGTGGCCCGCCAGGATTCCCACCAGCTCCGCGGGCTCGAGGGCGACGCCGAGCCATCGCTCGGTCGCGCGAGCGGACGCCGGTCCCAACAGGGCGCGGTTCTCCGCCACCTGGTAGAGAGTGAAAGACTCAGCGGTGGCGGCGAGAATGAGGATGGGCTGGCCCCACGGAGACAGGGCCTCAAAACGGATCGAGGTCGGAGATTTTAGCAGGAGCACCCCTGAGAGCCGTTGCACTTGGCCGTCACGCCGGAGGGTGATCTCAACGCGGGTCCGGAGATCGTCAAACTGCTGCCACCGCCGATCCAGACCGTCGATCAGCCGATGCACCTCCGGCGCCAGGGGTTCGGCTGGTGGGACTGGGAGGCTGGCGCATCCGGCCAGAAGGAGAGCGAGGGCGGCCGGGAGATTACGGCTCGACCTTCGAGCGCTCACCCTTGACCTTCAAGAGCTTCTCCCGCGCCTCCTGGAGCTTCGTCTTCACCGATTCATTGAGCGGGTCGAGCTGGAGCGACTTCTCCCAGGCGGCGATGGCTTCGTCGAGCGCACCGTTCTTCAGGTACGCATCGCCCAGGTGGTCGAAGATCACCGGATCCGCCTTCGCATGTTTCACCGCGCGCTTGAGTTCCTGCAGGGCTTCGGCGTAGCGCCCCTGCTGGTAGTAGGCCCACCCCAGGCTGTCGATGAAGTACCCGTTCTCGGGCTCGATCTCGAGCGCCTTGGTGATGAGCTGGATCGCCTCGTCCAAGTTGATCCCTTTCTCGGCGTACATGTAGCCCACGTAGTTATAGGCCTCGGCGTGCTTGGGGTCCAGCTCGATGACGCGGCGGAAGGTCTGAATGGCGTCGTCGAAGCGCTGCTGTTTCTCGAGGACGACGCCGAGTTGGAAGTACAGGTCTTTTTGCTTGTCATCGATGGAGAGTCCTTCCTTGAGCGTCGCCACGGCCCGGTCGTAATCCTGGGCCCGGTAGTGGGCGGTTCCGAGGTAGAGGAAGATCTCCGGCCGGCGGGGCTCCAGGTTCGCCGCTTCCTGAAGGAGTTTGATCGCCTCGGCGTAGCGCTTGGCTCTCCCGTGAAGGAACCCGAGCTGGATCCGGGCGTCGACGGAGCGCGGATCCGCCCGGAGAATCCGCTCAAGCTCCGCCTGAGCTTCGGCGTCTTTTCCCGCGTCGATGTAGGTAGCGGCCAGGAAGTAGCGAGCCCGAAGGTTGGTGGGGTCGAGTTCGACGGCACGCCGGAAAGCGTCGGTGGCCTTGTCATACTGCTTCCGCTCGTAGTGCACCGCCCCGAGCTTCAGCCAGATCCGCGGGTTCCGAGGGGCTAGGCCGGTCAGGGTTTCGAGCTCGCGCTCGGCCTCATCAAACTTCCCGATGCGGGTCAAGAGATTCCCCAGCTGTTCGACCAGGGCAGCGTTGTCCGGGTTGATCTGAATCGCTTGGCGGTAGACCTTGATGGCTTCCTCGGGCTGGTGACGGGTCTCGTACAGGTAGCCCAAGGCTGTCCAGGCATCGTCGGAGTCCGGGGCCAGCTCTGTGGCCTTTCTCAGATGTGCGATGGCTTCCTCCCAGGCTTCGGTCTCGATGGACAGCCGCCCTAGCAGGAAGTGGGCCTGGGCGTACGTCGGCTGGACCTGGATCAGTCTCTGGAGGGCACTTCGGGCTTTGTCGTATGTCTTGAGCTCGACGTACTGGCGGGCCAGGGCGAGGTAGGGCTCGGGGGCCTGGGGGTTGAGCGCCACCGCCTTTTCAAATTCTGCTTCCGCCTCCGGGTACTGCTTCTGCCCCCGGTAGAGTTCGGCCAGCGTGAGGTGGCCAGCGGCCTCGTTTGGGGCGAGTTCAACCGCCTTCCCGGCGGCCTCGATGGCTTCGGTGTGGGCCCCGGTGCGAGAGAGCCAGAGGGCAAGCTGGGTCCAGAGGCTGGGGGTGTGAGGGTCCCGCGCGATGGCGTCTTTGAGTTCGCCGATGGCTTCCTTGAGCCGGCCAGCATGGGCGTGGATCTGGGCAAGGGTGTAATGATAGTACGCCTCGGCCTTGGGGTTGTCTGTCGTCCGGCGAACTTGAGACGCAGGCAGGTTGGTCTGTGCAACTGGCTCCACCGGCCTCAGGCCGGCGCAGCCAGTAAAGACCAGGAGAACGACCCCGAGAAGCGCGCGGAACGCGCTCATGGCCGGTCTTGGCGGGCCCGCATCGCGATGCAGGCTTTCTCGAGAACGCGGCGTGCTGAACCCCGGATCTCCGGGTCAGGGATGAGGCTGGCGGCAGCGTCGATCACTCGCGTCTCCTCGGCGGTTGGCCGCCCCTTGGCCCGCCCGCCCCGTTCAGGCAGGGGGGCGGGAGGCTCGGTCGGCAGGGTCCCGAGAGTGAGCC
>CAYFIG010000032.1:7806-12228 GCA_964342905.1 uncultured bacterium | reverse complement strand
CTGAGATGGTAGGCTCGGGCGGGTTCGAACCGCCGACCTCCTGTGCGTCAGACAGGCGCTCTCCCACTGAGCTACGAGCCTACCTCGAAAAAAGCACGCTTATGCTACCAGCGGGGCGCTTTCAGTGTCAAGGGCGACCCCGCGTTTAACGAAGATATTGATTCAGGAGGCTCGAGTCCACGATCTGGTAGGTGAAGGTGCCCCGGATGGGGAGCGGACCCTTCGCAATCGAATCGGGGACGGGAGGGAACGGCTGGGCCAGCTTGACGGCGTTAAGGGCGTAAAGGTCCAGCACGGAAACGCCCGACGAGCGCTCGAGCTCGACAGCCTGGAGGTGACCGCTCTTGGCGATGGCGAAGTCGATAACAAGCTGGCCTCCGATACTGCGCTCGCCGGCCTCCCGCGGGTAGATCCAGTTGGCTTTGATCCGCTGGCGCACCTTCTCAAAGTAGTCCGTGTAGCGCAGGTCAGGAGTGTTCAGCGGGATCGGCTCGCCTTCGATGCCTCCGCGTCCCCTCCTGAGCCCGCCCCAGTCGCCGGGGACGCCCCGGTCGGACTCGGGCGGGAGACTGGCGACACGCCCGCTCTCTGGCGGGGAGAGGGCCATCTTGGGCCCGAGAACCTCGGGAGCCGGCGGTGTGGGCTCGGGCGCCGCTTTTGCCGGCGGTGCGGGTGCGGGACTCTCAGGCGCGGACGACGGAGCTGCCTTTGCCACCTGACTGGGCTCGGGTGACGGAGGCGTGCGTCGTGGGGCTGCGGGACGGACTGTCTCAACCTTTGGAGTGGGCTTGGCCTTCGGGGAGTCCGCCTTCGGCGCTGACGGCTTGGGTGTCGCGGCGATCACAGCGCCGGGTGGGCTGGCTGGATTGCCAAGGGGAGCAGGCTCCTCCGGCACCTCGGGGGGAAGCTCGACGAAAAGCGGCTCTCCCCTCTTCACCACCACCAGAGGAGGCCAGGATCTGGCCCAAAACCCGAGGGCCACGAGCGCGAGGTGAAGGACGAGCGAGCAGGCCAGGCCAACCGCCAGCCGACGCCTGGAAACGGCCAGGGGAAGCGAAAGCCTCATGACCCGGCTATTATGCCACGCTAAAGCTCGCGCCCGAGAGCTCGAACCAGCGGCCGGAGCTCCTGCATCAGCCGGGCGAACCGTTCCGGCTTCAGCGACTGAGGCCCGTCGGACAGCGCCTCCTCGGGCTTGTTGTGCACCTCGATGATCAGCCCGTCGGCCCCGGCGGCCAACCCGGCGCGCGCCATCGCTCCCACGTACTCCCAGTGACCTGTGCCGTGACTCGGGTCCACCACGATCGGCAGGTGCGAGAGCTTCTTGACCACCGGCACCGCGTTGAGGTCCAGCGTGTACCGGGTGAAGGTCTCAAATGTCCGAATCCCTCGCTCGCAGAGAATCACCTGCCCGTTGCCCCCCGAGAGAATGTACTCCGCCGACAAGAGCCATTCCTGGATGCTGGTGGCCATGCCCCGCTTCAAGAGCACCGGCTTCCCACACTCCGCCACGCGCTTTAAGAGCGAAAAGTTTTGCACGTTCCGCGCCCCGATCTGCAGGAGGTCGGCATACTCCGCCACCAGTTCCACTTTCTCCGGCTCCATCACCTCTGTGACCACCGGCAGCCCCGTGGCCTTCCGCGCCTCGGCTAGGAGCTTCAGCCCCTCTTCCTCAAGCCCCTGGAAGGCGTAGGGGGAGGTCCGCGGCTTGAACGCCCCTCCTCGGAGGATCGTTGCCCCCGCGGCCTTGGCCTCGCGCGCCACCGCCAGGAGCTGCTCCCGCGATTCCACCGAGCAGGGCCCCGCCATCACCACCACCTTCTGGCCCCCGATCACGACGCCGTTCACCTGAACCTGAGTCCCCTCAGGGTGGACATCCCGGCTCGCCAGCTTGAAGGGCTGGAGGATCCTAATAACCGCCTCAACGCACTCCAGGGACTCAAGCGACTGGAGCCGCTCTTTTCCCCGATCGTCGCCGATGGCGCCGATGATCGTTCGCGTCTCCCCGCGGCTCACGTGGGCACGGTAGCCCATCTCCTGGAT
The DNA here is from genome assembly GCA_964342905.1 of uncultured bacterium. Classification (GTDB taxonomy): domain Bacteria; phylum Methylomirabilota; class Methylomirabilia; order Rokubacteriales; family CSP1-6; genus CAYFIG01. The sequence goes on along the minus strand of CAYFIG010000032.1, from coordinate 10,185 downwards.
GCGGCGCGATACGTCCTCGATGTCTTGGTCGGTGGCACTCGGTTTCAGCACGATGATCATCGCTCCCTCCCGCCACGGAAAGAAAACGGCCGCGAACCCCGTGGCCCGCGGCCGCTACGCTCTTCCGCCACGGGCCGGCGATCCGTCCGCCCGTGGCTCTTCGGCATCCCTTTACGGCCCCAGAGCCGATGGGCGGACGTGGGCAAAGTAGAAAAAGTAGTCCCGCCAGCCCCGCGCGGTCCCCGTGCCCATCGCTTCCATCGGCTCACGCCTCCTCAAAAAGTATCGCTTACTCTACGAATCCCCTGGCAGACTTGTCAAGCTCTATTTCCACTCTGGGTCACGGCCCGGCGGAGCCACCCCACGATCCGGTGCCGGTAGTAGTAGATGGGGATCGCCACCGCCGCGACCACGGCTGTGAGCAGAGCAAGCTCGATGTACTGCCCCGCGGCGGTCTTAGAACCCTGAGCGGAGAGGACCCAGGTGCCCGGCATCCGGCCCAGGGTGGAAACCAGGGCAAAGACCCAGGTCGGCATGGGGCTGATCCCGAAGAGATAGGAGACGATGTCCTTGGGGAACCCTGGGATCAAGTAAATGACGAAGGCGAGAATCACGCCTTCGGCCTCGACGATAAAGCCCAACCTCTCCCAGAGGTGGCCCGCAACGTACCGACGCAAAAACCGGGCCCCCACCTTGCGGCCGATCCAGAAGGCGGCCATGGTCCCGAGGGTCAGGCCCACGGTTGAGTACACGAATCCAAGGGCCAAGCCGAAGAGGAAGCCGCCCAGGATGCCTGTGGCCTCCCCGGGGATCGGTGAGACGATCACCTGAAGCGCTTGGACGACGATAAAGACCACGGGGGCTCGCCACCCCCAGGCCTGGAGCGTGTCCCGAAGGTAGTCTCGATCAGTAAAGAGGCGGAACCGGAAGAGAGACTCTGGAGAGCCGAAGGCGACCCGCCAGATCATGAAGGCCAGCAGGACCGCCGCGAGCCCAACGCCAATGGCCCAGCGGAGCTTGTTGCTTCCTTTATCCATCACCCATGATCCACCAGATCTTCATTTTACACGCCTCGAGCCGCGGGCGAAGCCTCTTTCTGCGCGTGCCGGCCAGCGACGGATCGGGGATCCAGCCTTGCGCTCTGAGCTGATCGGGCAGGGAGGGAGGCGATTCCGGAGCGTGGCGTGGGTCGCTTTAGGGCTCCTCCTGGCGAGCGGCGTTGCCAACCTGCTCGCCCGGCCCTGGTACCTCCAACTCCCGACGTTTCAGGTCAAGCTGGCGCTGGTGCTCGTGGCGCTGATCCTGAGCATCCTTCACGACTTCGTCCTGGGTCCTCGGGCGAACCGCTTGCCGCCAGAGGCGGCGACGGCCCGAAAGCGGGTGAGCGTGATCGCGCGGGTCAATGTGCTCGTGGTCCTGGCCATCGTCCTCCTGGGGCTGGCGCTCAGTGGCTGAGCCGAAACACACAGGATCATCCGGCGCGAGCCGCTCGGTTCCCCAGGAGGACCCGGGTGCCGCTGCGGGCGAAGATGGGGGGGAGGTCGCCTCCCAGGCGAGCGCGCCAGAGCTCGAGCCGGCTCTCCTCGGTGATGAGCCAGACCGATTCGCCCGAGCGCCAGCGCCTGATGACGTCGCTGGCTGCCACGAACCGATCCCGGCCAACGCCTCTCGACCGCACCGCGAACTCCGTCTCAGCGCGTTCGAGCCACCGCACGGACACATCGGCATAGAAGCACAGGCTGCTGGCGCGGTGGCTCGGCCCGTCGTAGACGACGAGGGCCCCGCGCGCGGTCTCCCGCTCGAGCGCGGCGGCGATCGCTTTGAGGCCGAAGAGCGGGGCGAAGGCTTGAAGCCCCGCAACCGCGGCAAGCAGCATTCCCAGGGTCCCGGCGGCGATCGGGAGCCACGACCATCGACGGGTTTCAGAGCGCCAGGCCAGCGCGAGCCCACCCATCGCCCCCAGGAGCAAACCGCCCGCGGCCGGCAGCAGGAGCGGCCGCAACCGCCGCCACTCGACCCCGGCAATCCCGGAGATCACTCCCAGGACGCTGTTGCGGGCGCCAAACGGGGCGCTGGTCTCAGCGCCGGCGGGGAGATCCGCGCCCAGGGCGTAGACGGCCAGCCCCACGGCTCCAAGCACCGCCAGCAGTGCCAGGGGCAGCGCGAGCGCCAGTCGCGCTCCGCGGCGGGCCTCGCCGCCGTCCCACGCGCGGCTCAGGAGCAACGCGAACGCGGGCCACCCGAACATCGTGTGGTATTCCTGTCGTTGCCCGGAGAGGCTCGCTGCGACGGCGGTGGTGACCAGCCAGACCGCCGGGAGCGCCGCGAGCGGATGCGCCCGCCGGGCACCCGCGCCGAAGGCCGGGCACCCACGCCGTA
>CAYFIG010000032.1:0-7796 GCA_964342905.1 uncultured bacterium | reverse complement strand
GGGGTCGGGCCGGCTCACGGCCGCCGCGAGGACAAAGACTACCCAGGGGAACCACCAGACCAGGTGCTGCGTCCAGAGGAGGTGGAGCGGCGTGGGCTCGGAATCGCGGGGGAAATGGGTGTCGAACAGATGGCCCAACTGCTCGTTGAGAAAGTTGTCCCAGAGGTATCCCGGAAATTGACTCTCAATGTAAAGCGGCCATGGCAGAACGAACGTTAGGAAGAGCGCGATGCCGTGCGGACGCGCCAGCGCTGCAAGCGGACGCCGGGTCGCCGGACCGAGCGCCGCCACAAGCGCGACGATGACGGCAGGGAGGAAAAAGCCGTGGAGTCCCTTCGACAGGCTCCCCAGCGCAGCCGCGACCCACGCGGCCAGCGACCACCAGTGCCGTCGCGACGGATCCTCGACGGCGCGAACCACGGCGAACAGGCTCAGCGCGATCGCGAGGGCGAGAAACGGCTCGGGCATGATGAGCTTACCGAGCGCCACCATGCCAAAGGATGTCCCCAGGATCCCCGCGGCGGCCAGGCCGCGCGAGGGTCCATAGAGCCGTGCACCCAGGGCGCGGGTCACCAGGATGAGACCGACCAGCGCCAGCGCTGTCGGGAGCCGGGCGGCAAACTCGCTCCGACCAAACACGCGGAGCGACGCGGCCGTGAGCCAGTAGACGAGCGGTGGTTTCTGGAGCCGCGGGATGCCTTCGAGGGTCGGAATCAGCCAGGCTCCGGATTCGACCATCTCCCAGGCCGTGGCCGCGTACTGGCCCGGCAGCTCATCGTAGACATCGGGCAGTGCCGCGGTCGCCACGTGCAATACGGCCGCGGCCAAGAGGATCGCCGGGGCCAGCCGGGCGAGTCTTCGACTCACCAGGCACGGTGGAAGCGCAAGCACGCGAGGGATAACGGCTCACCCGCCACCATTTCATGGCCGGAGCCGTTTTTCACTCCTGCGAAGACCGCCCGTTCTTCTCCCAGCACAAACCCTCCCTCGTTTAATTCGGGCGGCCCACGAAATCCATCGGCCAACGAGCAGGTTTTCGCTGACAAGTTACCCGCGACACTTCGACCTGACAGGGAACGAAGTTCACCTCCGCCTCATGCGTTCCTGATGTCTACCGGGACCGCCCTCGGGCTTCGTCAGCAGCTCGCGAGCGATGATGACCCGCATGATCTGGTTCGTGCTCTCTGAGGGCCCGGCGTAACGCAACAAACAGCGCATCGAGCCCTGGGGAGTCGGCGATCGCTACCATGCCATCACCTGCCCGCCGTCGAGGAAGATCACCTGGCCGGTCATGAACGCCGAGGCGTCCGAGGCGAGATAGACCGCGAGCGGCCCAACCTCTTCGGCTTCGGCAACCCGACCGAGAGGGATCCGCGAGAGGATCTGCTCCCGCGTCTCGGGATCCTCAAGCGCGGCGCGGTTGAAGTCGGTCCGGATGTAGCCGGGCGCGATGCCGTTGACGGTGACGCCATAGCGCGCCCACTCGTAGGCGAGCGAACGTGTGAGGGCGTGCAAGCCGGCCTTTGCTGCCGCGTAGGCGGCGAAGCCTCGGGTCCCCAGCTCTCCGAAGATCGAGCCAACATTGATGATGCGTCCAGAGCGCTGGGCGATCATCTGCCGCCCCGCGAGCTGCGCGCAGAGAAACGCGCCCGTCAGATTGACCTCCAGGAGTCTTCGCCAGTCGACAACACTGATCTTCTCCGCCGCCTTGCCGAAGACAATGCCGGCATTGTTGACGAGAATGTCGAGCCGGCCGAACTCTCCGACTGTCCGCCCCACCATCCGCTCGACCTCTTCCGCGTTCGTGACATCAGCGGCCACGGCCACGGCGCGTCGCCCCAAGGCTTCGAGGGCCGCGGCGGTCTCGCCAAGGGCCGAGGCGGTCCGCGCGGCGCACGCGACGTCGGCCCCTGCCTCGGCCAGGGCGAGTGCGAGAGCACGGCCGATTCCCCGGCTCGCCCCGGTCACGAGCGCAACTTTGCCAGTCAGGTCCCACCAGGCCCTCACAGCTTGACGAGCTGGACTCGGTAGAGATCCGCGCATTGCCGGCAGAGCCCGTTGGCAGGATCCCAGTCTGAGAAGAACTCCCGGATCCGTTCCCTTACCTCTTGGGGGAGCTGGTCGGGCTCCGGCTCGAAGTCGTGGGTCGGAAAGCCGCAGAGCGGGCAGCGTTCACCGGGATGGGGCCCGCCCCGTTTTCGGCCGAGGGCCCCGCCTGGATCGACGGCGAAGGCCACCAGCTCTGCATGCGTCAAGCACGCGCCGTCGAAGAAGCGCCCGAAGGCTTCTTCCGTCCGTTCCCCGAGCATTGGGAACGCGAGGGCGAAATCCTTGAGGCGCTCGTCCCGGATCCCGCTCGGAGCCCAGCCGAGACGAACGAGCCTCCCATCGATGAAGGCATCCCACAGAACCCGGTAGCGATCCCGGAGCAACTGTTCGTGGGCGGGTCCAGCCTCCGCCATCGGGAGCCGCGGCGCGTAACCGAAGCGGGAATCCAGCATGTCGTGGATGTGGAGGAGCTCGTGCCGGAGAAGCGAGCGCAGGCGGCCAGGGAGCGTAAACGTTGCGGGCTCCAGGCGGATTACGACCGCCCCCTGCAGTGGCTCGGCGTCCCCGTTCTCCGGCAAGACGAATAAGTCGGCTCCTTCGTCCCCCCTTGACGAGGCGAACACCACTAGGCATCGGGCGATCCGCGCCACGACGAACGGTTGCTCTTGGAGCGCCCGGGCAATCTCCAGGCCTAGTCCGAGCCGGTCGAACCAAGCCGCGTGGAGCGCGCGAAACCCGGTCTCGCGCGCGTCCGGGTCAGCGATCTCATAGAGACGATCGCGTTCGGTTTGGAACACCGCCTCTTCCTCCCGGCCCCGCACAGCGCGAAAAACCGCCTCCTCCACAAGCCGCGGCTCATACTCAATCAGGAGCGCGCCCATCCCCTCACCCCTCATGTGGTGTCGGGACGGGTCAACCGGGAGTGGATCTGGAGGAGCTCAGCCGAAGGGCCGCACGCCATCGGCGCATCGCCCAGCGAGACCGAACGGAGACGGAGAAACTCGGGCCCAGCCGCCGCACCGATCCGCTTGCACTCCTGGGTGACGAAGTCAGCGCACAGCGCCCCCAGGGCGCCGAAGAACCCTCCCCGATCTTCCCGCGCAAGCTTCGGGCCGAAGGCCGGGGCCCATCGGCCGAGGTGATCTCGCAGGAAGAGGCGGACGGCCCGCTGCGTCGCGTCCAACATGGCCGGATCATCCCGCTCCAGGGCGTAGGCCTCCTTGCGCGTCAGGACCAGCAGAAACTCGCATTCGCAACTGATGTGGTCGATCCTCTCGTGAGCGGTCGGAGCAATTTCGAGGCCGAACGCGCGGTAGAACGCGGCCAGGTCGCTCATCTCCTGCATCGGCTGAAAGAGCGAGTCGTCCCCGTACTCGGTCTCATACGGCGGCACGGTGCCGCGGGAGGTGTGACCGAAGAGGCGACGGAACGAGGCTGCCAGAGCCTCGAGGTCAGATCGCCCGGCGAGGCGGCGGACGGCGGAGGCCAGCTCCGATCCCCACGCCTCGTCGAGGACCGCCGCCGCGTCGGCCAATGCCGCGGCCCCCTCTGACGACGCGAGGCGGACTACGGTCTCCTTGCTGGGCGCGCGGAATCCGAGGGCCAGGGCCTCGTAGAGCGCGCTCCGGCACAACGCCAGGTCAGATGGAGTTAGCATGCTTGCCGGGCCTCACGTGCACCGGCTCCTCCACCGTGGTGCGGAAAAGCTCCTCGCCGTCTCTCCCGTAGGCGATGACGGTGTCGTTGTAGAGCGTGACACGCCTACCGCGCAGCATCCCCTCGTACACCTTCGGCCCTTCCTCAACCTTGTAGCGGTAGATGATCAGCTTGGACCGGCGGAAGAGCTGGAGCACCGCGGTGAGCTCACGGTCCGGGTTCTCGTACCGCTCGATCGCCTGGTCCACGCCGGGCCCGAACATCTGGCGCAGGTAGGGGCGCGGGACCCAGCGGGGCGGGATATAGTAGCCGTTCGGGGCGGTCCCGAATTGTGGATAGAGGGGGAGCGCCACCTTGGCGACGTGGACCAGATAGTAGATCGGGTGGTAGCGGTCCTCGGCCCAGGTCCCGTCACGGCCGAGCTTCACCAGCCCCTGGAGGCGGATCTGGCCGATGCAGGCTGCCATGCACCGGGTTTCCATCGGTTTCCCCCCGCTCTCAGGGTCCTTCCCCTCGATGCGGGGGTAGCAGGCCACGCACTTCTCCGAGACCCGCGTGTTTCCCCGGTACATCGACTTCTTGTAGGGGCACGCTTCCACGCACTTCCGGTAGCCGCGGCACTCCTTCTGATCGATGAGAACGATGCCGTCCTCGGGCCGCTTGTAGATGGCCTTCCGGGGGCAGGCAGCCAGGCAGGCGGGGTACGTGCAGTGGTTGCAGATGCGGGCCAGGTAGAAGAACCAGGTCTTGTGCTCCGGAAGCTCGGCGCCGGTCTTGTGGAACTCCATCGGTTTTCCGCGCGGCCCGACAGGGTTGTCCTCGTAGATGTTGGGCGAGTTCCACTCGTCGTCGGCGGGGAGGTAGCCGAGGACCCGGGCGCTGTCTGGCGTGAGCATCCGCTCGGCCTCGAAGATGGTGTGGCCGTCAAACCGGCCGTAGGGAGCCTTCGGATTCGTCAAGAGCCGACCCGACCAGCCCTGGCCGCCCGGATTCGCCTTCTCCAGCAATTCGAGAATCTTCATGTCCCAAAACATCGGGTAGCCCCCGTAGGGCTTGGTCTCGACGTTTGCCCACCACATCTGCTCCTGGCCCTTGCTGAAGGTCCAGGTAGACTTGCAGGCCATGGTGCAGCTCTGGCAGGCGATGCAGCGGTTGATGTTGAAGACGAAGGCGAACTGCCGCTCCGGGTAGGCCGCCGGATAAGGGTAGTCCATTTCGCGGCCGAGCTGCCAGTTGTGGACCTTCGCCATGGCTCAGGCTCCTTCCCGAGCGCCGTCGTCGGGGTTCGTCAAGCGCCTGGGCCCCCAGACCCGGACACACTCCGAGATGATCTCGCGCACCGCGGCCTCACCGAGCACGCGGTAGGCGTGGTGGAGACCGGCGTAAAACGGACTCCTGAAAAGCCGCAACAGCCGCGCCTCGTCGAACCCCAGGCGAGCGAACTCCTCGGCAAAGACACAGGCCATTTCCCGCATCGTCTCCGCTTCAGCAGGCAGGACCACGCCGACCAGCTCGTTGGGATCGCTCGGATCTGGGTCGCCGTACGGCATGCTCGCACCCGGACTTTCTCTCTCACTCGTGTTTGTAGAGGTCGCCGGCCAGGTAGCGCTTCATGAACTCGTTCTCGTTGTCCGGCGTGTACCCTGTGGTCGCCGGCTTCCAGATCCCCTTGCCGCCCAGGCCCCCGTCCTCGGCCTTGGTGATCCGGACCAGCGTCTCCTTGGGAACAGTGTTGAGAGCATGGTTGTCAGCCTCCCCGCCGAAGATGAAGCCCATGAAGACCTTGGCCTTGTGGAAGAGGCTGTCGGTCTGGTGCATCGGCATGTGCCAGTTCCGCGTCACCGACTGCTGGGAGCCGTAGCGCAGATTTGCTTGGTAGCCCGTATTTCCCGAGAGGGCGCGTCCGTCAGGTCGGGTCTCGTGGGCCTTGACGCTTTTCTCGGTGGCGATGAACGGGGCGTGCTTCATCATCGCAATGTTGTACGGGTAGGCGTGGTTATACTTCACCCTGAGCATGCAGCGCGAGACCCGGTAGAATGGATCTTTCGGGTCGGCGCCGAGATACGGGCGGTCGGCGGGGTTGGCGTCCACGTAGACGTAGTCACCGTCGTTGATCCCGAGGTCCCGAGCTGCCTGGGGGTTCATGTGGAGCTGGTGCTCGCCAACCGAGGGGGCGCGCTTGTCCAGGCGGTAGGGGTCGCCGAAGTTAGAGTCGTAGAGCATGTGCCAGTCCACGTTGGACCAGCTCGAGTGGACGCGGTGGCGTGTCTTGGGCGTCAGGCAGTAGAACCGGAAGCCCTTCTCCCAGAGGAAATTCTTCGTGGCCTTCGCCTGGCTCCAGGGCATCTTGAGGTTTCGGATCGTGCGCTCGTCCCAGTGTTCGGCGGTGGGCGGGATGCCGTAATCCTCTGGGCGGATGTAAGGGTTCCCGCTCACGATGACGTTGGGCAGGTAAGGCGTGGCCTCCGTACCCTCGCGGTGAACGATGAAGTTCTCGCCGTACTCGATCGCCTCAGGCACATCAGCGTAGGCGTGGAGCCGCCCGGTATCGGTGTGGAACGGCTCCGAGTCGTGGACCTGCTCGTAGAACGGGATCCGCGGATAGGTCCGGAAGAGCATCAGGGCCCCGCCCGGCGGCCCGTACTTCCCGGCCATGATGTCGGTAAGCGTGTAGCCCTGGGTGGTGGTGCAGGTGTCCAAGAGGCGCTGGAGATACACCTCGCGCTTTCCCTCGAGTGCGAATTTGAAGTAGTCGGCGAAGCGGCGATCGCCCGTGACCTCGCTCAAGGTCTTGGCGATGCCCGCCAGGATCACCAGGTCGTCCTTCGAGTCAAACACCGGCGGAATGCCGCCCTTCCAGATCTGTAAAAACGGGTTGGAGCAGCTCGCGGTGACTTCCAGCCCCTCGAACTCAAGCCAGCTGTTGGCTGGAAGCGCGATGTCCGCGTATTCGATCGAGGCCGTCATCTGGATGTCGATGGCGCAGATCAATTCCACGTTCGGGTTCACGTTCTTGATGATCCCGTAGGCCCACTTGGCGTTGTTGATGAGGTTCACGTTGCTGAAGACGATCGCCTTGGTGGGGGTCGGCATGTGAGTCTCGCCAGTGAAGTTCCGCCGACCGAACTTAGGGGTATTGATGATCAGGGCCTGGTCACCGTGGCCCCAGTACGCGGGCTCCTCGTCCTTGGTGTAGGCGTGGACCTTTACGTCCCTTCCGTGCGCGTGAGCATCCAGGTTAGGCTGAAACGGATCCTCGGCGACCCACCCCTTGAAGCCCGGTCCGGTCCAAGGCGAACCCTGGAAGAGGGCCGCTTTATAGTTCCCCGCCCAGGTGTGGCAGCCGGCCCCGGGCTTTCCGATGTTGCCCGTGAGCATGACGGGCAGATAGGCCGCGCGGTTCATCTCCGTGGCGTGGAACCAGTGGTTGATCCCCTCGCCCTGGTGGATGGCGACGGGCTTCATGGTCCCGATATCCTGGGCGAGCTGACGGATCAGATCCTTGGGGGCGTGGGTGATCTCGGCCACCGTGTCGAGGTCGTAGTCTTTGAGGTGGGTCTGGTAGAGCGTCCAGAGCGTGGCGACCTCCACTTCGGTGCCGTCCACGAGCTTGACCTTGAAGCTTCCCTCGAGAGCTGGCGCCAGGCCCTTCTGCCTCATCCGCTTGCCCACGTCGTCGCGGGTGACGGCCTTCATGCCTTTTGCCTTCTCGTCCCAGATGACGTAGTCGCCGAGCTTGGCGTGTTGCTCTGGGGTGAGGCCCTGGATCTTCATCGAAGGACCGTCAGCGCTGAGCGCGCTCCGGTAACCGGAGAACACCTCGTGGGCGCGGAGGCGCGTGAGGGTATCGGTACGGATGAGCAGCGGAAAGTCGGTGAAGGCTTTGACGAACGCCTCGTCGTACCACTTGTTCTCAATCATGAGGCGGGTGACACCGAGCCAGAGCGCCGCGTCGGTCTGGGGCCGGATGGGGATCCAGTAGTCGGCCTTGGTGGAGGGCGGGCCGTACTCCGGCGCGATCACCACGATCTTCGCGCCCCGCTCCATGCACTCGATGAACCAGTGGGAGTCGGTGAGCTTGTTCTCCACCA
>CAYFIG010000031.1:10523-12382 GCA_964342905.1 uncultured bacterium | reverse complement strand
GTGGTCGACTTTTCCATCTATGTGGAGCGCGGCTGGCGCGGGAAAGGTGTCGGCAGCCGCATCCTGACCCGGCTCATCGAGCTGGCCAGGGAGCTTGGCTACCACAAGCTGGTGCTCTCGGCCTTCCCGTGGAACGAAGGGGGAACGGCGCTCTACCGGAAGTTTGGCTTCCGCACGGTGGGGTTCTATCAAGAGCAGGGCAAGCTGGATGGCCGGTGGGTAGATACTATCATCATGGAGAAGCTGCTGGAGTAGCGGCTGGGAAACCCCAATCCCGAAGACTTAGGGGAGAAGCAGGGCCTTGACGTAGTCCTCAGGGGGAGCGGTCACCAGCTCGCGGAAGACGCGGGCGCCCTCCGCGAGAGGGAACGGCCTCACCCACGGCGCGATCTCGATCTTGCCATGGGCGAACAGCCCGATCGCGGTCCGGAGGTCGCGGGGAGTGACGGCATAGGAGCCGGTAATTTTCCGCTCCCCCAACACCACCTCGAATCCCGAGAGCTGGGTGGGATCGTCGTGCAGGCCGAGCCAGACGATCTCGCCTCCCCGCCGGGCGGTGGCCACAGCGACGCGGCGGGTTTCCGCAGCCCCCACGGCATCCACCACGAGGTCAGCCCCCCGGCCCCGCGTGAACTCCCTGACCGCCGCTATGACACTGTCTCTGCGCGGGTTGAAGACCGGCTCGGCACCGAGCTGATGGGCGACGGCGAGGCGCGCGTCGTTCACGTCCACGGCCAGGAGCCTGAAGGCTCCTGAAGCCTTGGCGACTTGGAGCACCATCAGCCCGATGGTCCCCGCTCCGATGACCACCACGGTCTCGGGAAAGCGGAGGCCCATGAGGGACAGGGCATGAACGGCATTGGCCAAGGGCTCCACCAGGGCACCCTGGAGCGGCGAGACCTTTTCTGGAAGCGGCAGCAGCGTCGAGGCGGGTACCGCGCAGAACTCCGCGAAGCCGCCGGGCCGTTTCATGCCGAAGACCTCACGGTCCCGGCAGAGGTGGCTCTGGCCAACGCGGCAGTCCTCGCAGTGGCCGCATGAGATCACCGAGTTCACGACCACCCTGTCGCCGGGGCGGAACCCTGAGACCCCATCGCCAACCGCTGCTACCTCGCCACAGAATTCGTGGCCCATGATGAGCGGCGGCGTCCTACGCGGCGAGCGCGTCGCGAACCCTTCCAGCTCGGAGCCGCAGATGCCCACCGCTGCGACGCGCACCACGACCTCGCCGGGCTTGACGGTCGGCTCGGCAACCTCGCGGATCTCGAGCTGATCCCAGTCAGGATAGACGAGCGCTTTCACGGGGGAACGAACTTGGGTGCCTCTTCCATGAGGGTGTATCCTGCCTTCGGGCATTTCACGTCGGGATTTGTGGGCTTGAACATCCCCATCGGATTGGACTTGAACAGCCACACGTGCAGGTCGTAGTGATGGAGCTCTTTCGGCATCAGCGGGTGGTGCCCCTCCATGGGGCCGTCAAATGGCTGGCCGAAGAGCGAAGGGCGCTCCTTTACGCCCGTCGCCAGGGGGATGAACCACTCGGCGGCGGCGAGGCGAAGCTTCCCACCGTCCGGCTCATACACGAGGATCTGGGGGCGCATCGGGTCAGGCACCGGGCCGATTAGACGAGGGTTAAGGAAGTGCACCCCCATGCCCCCTGCGGGGTACGGCACACGCCCCGGGCCTCCTGGCTGAGGGTAGGCGACGCAGCCCAGCGTGGAGAAGTAGCCGTCGTGGACGGCAACGACGGGATCTTGATACTTTTCCAGGGCTCGACGAACAGCGGCTAATTCCCCCGAAAGGGTCTGGCCAGGCGACTGAGTCTGGACGTCGTTCGCTCCCAGGAGCACTCCCGCTAA
>CAYFIG010000031.1:8250-10513 GCA_964342905.1 uncultured bacterium | reverse complement strand
AGAATTCCGAAGCTGAGTAGAAGCTGTCCCGTTGGCCTCCGCCTCATACGCGCCTCCCGTCTCTAAGGCTCGTGAGCGCACTCTATGTCCCGGGTCTGGGATTGTCAAGGCCGACGTCGCTCAGGTTCCCTGCCAATCGGAGCGACCAAGCCCTATGGGGTCAGGCGTAGAGGCGAAGGACGCCGTAGAAGACGGTGATGGCCAGAAGAGCCGCGGCCAGGAGTGTCAGGACGACCTGAGCAGCGCGGCTCATGGCACCCGCTCCGGTTCGAGGGCCATCCGGGCCGGCCGCCAGAGCTTCTGGATCGCGAGCGCGAGAGCCAAGAGCGAGAGGCCGATCACGTCGGTGATGAAGCCCGGGTCGATCAGGAGGATCGCCGCGGCAAAAAACAGGGTGCGGTCGAGCCACGTTGCGGACCGGAGGAACTGTCCCTCGAGCGCGGCGGCCAGGGCGATCACCCCGATGGATCCCGTGAGGGCGGCGCGGCCGATGTCGGTCCACTGCCCCTGGAAGAGCAGGGCCGGCGAGTACACGAAAAAGAACGGGACGATGAACCCGGAGGCCGCGAACTTCACTGCCTGCCAGCCGGCCCCCCAGAGGCCGCACCGGCTGATCGACGCCGCCGCATACACGGCCAGCGCCACCGGTGGCGTGATGGCCGACAGGCACGAGAAGTAGAAGGCAAACATGTGGGCGGCCATGGGCAGCACGCCGAGCTTGATCAGGGCCGGGATCAGGAGCGCGGCCTGCATGATGTAGGCGGGCGTGGTGGGCATGCCCATCCCGAGAACGATCCCGGCCACCATGGTGATCAAGAGCGCCGGGATCAGATGGCCCCGCGCCAGCTCGACCAGAAAGCTCGTAAAGCGGAGTGCGAGCCCCGTCTGGAGCACGATGCCGATCACGATTCCCGCCGCCGCCGTCGCCATGGCCACCGGCACAGTCTGGTAAGCCCCATCCTGAAGCGCCACCGGAATATCTCGAATGACCAGACGGCGAAGGCGTTGCCAGCCGTTGGGCTGAAAGATCGCCAGCAGCAAGCCAACGGCAGCCAGAAGGACCAGCCACCTGGCGCTCCCCCCCACCCAGATGATGGCCCCCACGCCCACCAGCGGCCAGGCCCGCGAGCCAAGGAGCCAGCAGTAGAGCACCACCACCGTGGAGAGGATCGCCGCGTAGGTGGCCGTGAAGCCCTGGAGCAGGAGGCCCAGGATTACGAGCACCGGGAGGAAGAGATGCCCCTGCGTTCGGATCGTGCCCCAGAGCGACGGGAGCTCCTCCCTCGGAATCCCCTGGAGCCCCGTCCTGACCGCGTTGAAGTGGATCGAGGCGAAGAGCGCCACGTAGTAGAAGATCGCCGGGATCGCCGCGGCGATCATGATGTGGGAATACGGGACGCCAAGGAACTCCGCCATCACGAAAGAGGCGGCGCCCATGATGGGCGGCATGATCTGGCCGCCGGTGGAGGCCACGGCCTCGATGGCGGCAGCGGCCTCGGGCTTGAACCCGGTGCGCTTCATCATGGGGATCGTGAGCCAGCCGTCCACCATGACGTTGGCCACCGCCGAGCCGGAGATGGTGCCGAAGAGGCTCGAGGAGACTACCGACACTTTGCCGGGGCCACCCCGGGTCCCGCCCGCAAGGGCGTTGGCGAAGTTCATGAAGAACTGCCCCGCCCCGGACTTCTCCAAGACGGCGCCGAAGATGATGAACAGAATGACGTAGGTGCTGGCCACGCCGAGCGGGATGCCGAAGATCCCCTCCGTGGTGAAGAAAGTCTGGTCCAGGAGGATTTCCAGGCTGAGCCCCTTATGGTAGAGGAACCCGGGGAGCCAGGGACCGGCCAGGCCGTAGGCGATGAAGCAGACGGCGACGATGGGGAGCGAGGCCCCGATGGTCCGCCGCGTGGCCTCAAGCACCAGGAGCGTCGCGAGGCCGGCCACGATGAGGTCCGGTCGCGTGAGCGGGTGGGCGGTGGGGTAGCGGGTGATGATGTAGTCGTAATAGACGAAGAGATAGCCAACGCAGGCGAGGGAGAGCGCGGCCAGCCCCAGGTCGGCCCACGCGATCCGATCGGGAGTGCGCCCTTTCTTCCAGGGGAAGAGGAAGAAGGCGAGGGTCAGGCTAAAGGCGAGCGTGATGGCTCGGAGGGCCAGGCTGTCCGGCGCATACCAGGTGAGCCGCGCGTAGACGTGGTAGAGGGCCATGACGACCCCCACCACGCCCACGCAGCCGTCCGACGGCCGCACGGTGCTGGCGACC
>CAYFIG010000031.1:0-8240 GCA_964342905.1 uncultured bacterium | reverse complement strand
ATGACCAGCACCCGCCTGCGGAACGCGTCGCCGCCGAGCAGCGCGCCGAGCAGCCCGCGCGCGCCGATCAGCAGCACGGCCGATATCGCCATCGCTGAACACCCACCCGTCCTGCACACAACTGCCCGTATCCCTCACGCCTCTTCCCTCACCCTGCCCTCGTTCCCCAGGGGAGCGGGATCGCTTTATTTCAGCAGGCCGACCTCTTTGTAGTATTTGGCCGCCCCGGGGTGGAAGGGCATGCCGTAATCCTGGGCCATCTCTTTAGGGGTGATCCCCTTCATGGCGGCCGTGACGTTGGCAAAATGGGCCCGCTCCTCGACCACAGCCTTGGTGACCTTGTAGATCACATCCGCGGGGACGGAGCTATGGGCGATGAGGATTGTGGGCGACTGGAAGGTCACCACGTCGTCCGTGATGCCCTGGGCCGTGTAGGTGCCCGCCGGGATCACGTGGCGGACAATGCCCGAGTTGTACTGCATCATCTTCTGGAGGACGTCGTCGGGGTAGGAGAGCATGCGAAGCTTCATCGCCGAGCCCACGTCCCGGATGAAGGACGCGGGCACCGTGGTAAACCAACCGTTAGCCACGGCCTGGCGGTTCTTCATCAGCTCCGCGTTCTCCGCCACCGGACCATAGCTCTTCGGGCCCAGGTCGTCCAGCTTCATTCCATAGGCCGCGAGGAGCGGGACCCAGCCATCGTCCAGGCTCGTGTTCCCTTTGGTGGGAAGCGCGATGGGCTTGCCCCTGAGGTCCCTGACGCTTCGGATATCGGAGTCGACCGGGACCACGAGCTGCCAGACGTTGGGGTAGTAGCTGGCGACATAGAGGGGCTTGTCAGTCTGCTTTCCCTTCCACTGGCCCTTGCCGGCCCGGGCGTCGGCCAGCACATTAGTCATCGACCAGCCTAACTGCGCCCGATCAGTCCGGATCTTCTCCATGTTGACCAACGCGGCCCCGGGCTCCACCTGAATGTCCAACTCAGGGTATTTCTTCTTGATCACCTCCGCGGTCGCCCCCGCCAGCGGGATCCATGACCCGCCGGTGGGCCCGGAGCTGAAGACCAAGCTGACTTTGGTCTGGGCGTGAACGGGCTCTACCGTGGCGGCGAGCGGGACGAGGATGAGCACGGCCATGAGCGAGCGCATCATTCGCATGGGTGAGACCTCCTTAGTGTTGGCTCTGAAAGACGGGATCCGGACCGAGCTCCGCTCGGGCATGATCCGTGTGGCGGATCATACTGGTTGGACAGGAACGTGTCAAGGGGAAGGGAGAGCGGAAAATGCCAATTTCTCCTTGACTTTTCGTCACGTTCCCCGTATATGTGAAAGCCAACCGAAGGGCACCTCAACTCATGTATCGAGGCTCCCCACTTCGCCTCGTCGGTTTTCTGGCCATGCTCCTCTCTACGGGAGGCTGCGGTTTGATGACCCGGCCTACCGAGGCCATCCTTCCCGCCGATGATCTCTACTCCAAAGGCGAGGACGAGTTGAGCCGCGGGAACTACGAAGATGCCCGCACCAATTTCAGGCGGATCGTTGAGCGGCACCCGGATTCCTCCCTTGCTCCCCGGGCTCGCTTCCTGATCGGCGAGGCTTACTACCGCGAGGGCGAGTTTGACAAGGCCATCAAGGAGTTCGAGAGCTTCATGGCCTTCTATCCCCGCCAGGTCATCGCTGATCTGGTCCAATACCGGCTGGCCATGAGCTACTATGACCAGATGAAGCCGGTGGAGCAGGACCAGGGGCTGGCTGTCAAGGCGCTGGAGGCCTTTAAGAAGCTCGTGCGGGAGTATCCACAGAGCCGCTACGCCCCCGATGCGCTGGCGAAGATCGACATCTGCCGCGGACGGCTCGCTCAGAAGGAACTGTGGGTCGCGACCTACTACTACAATCAGGGCAACGTGGGAGCTGCCCGCCAGCGCCTGGAAGGGCTCCTGAAGGAGTACCCGCGCACCCTCGTGGTGCCCGAGGCCCTGTTCCTCATGGCAGAGATACATCGTCGAGAGGGACGGCCGGACCAGGCGCAGCGGCTGCTCCAGCGGCTCGCTGACGAGTACTCCTACACCGAGTGGGGCCGGAGGGCGGCCCGCCAGCTCGCGGCCCAGAGGTAACCTTGATGCACGATGTCGTCGATCTTCGTTCGGACACGCTCACGCTTCCAACCCCTGAAATGCGAGAGGCCATGGCGCGAGCCGAGGTCGGCGACGATGTCTGGGAGGAGGATCCCACCGTGCAGAGGCTTGAGACCCTGGCCGCCGAGCTGACCGGGAAAGAGGCGGGGCTCTTCGTCCCTTCCGGCACCATGGGGAACCTGGTCTCCATCCTCTCGCACACCCGACCTGGCCAGGAAATCCTCCTGGATCTGGACTCCCATATCTTCAACTACGAGGTGGCGAGCGCTGCGGTGATCGGCGGGGTCCAGACCCGCCCCATTCCGACCGAGGGCGACTTTCTCTCCCCTGACCAGGTTCGGGCGGCAATCCGCCCTGCCAACATCCATGTCCCACCCACCGGTCTGGTCTGCCTGGAGAACACGCATAACCGCCACGGGGGAACGGTGTGCACGCCCGAAGAAATTCGGGACGTGGCGGAGGTGGCCCACGCCGCCGGAATTCCCGTCCACCTGGATGGGGCCCGGATCTTCAACGCCGCGGTCGCCCTCAAACGGCAGGTGAGAGAGTTCACACGACCGGTGGACTCGGTGACATTTTGCGTTTCCAAGGGGCTGTCGGCGCCAGTGGGCTCCCTGGTCTGCGGCTCCCGGGAGTTCATCGCCCGAGCCCGGCGCTTCAGGAAGATGCTGGGCGGCGGGATGCGCCAGGTGGGTGTCTTGGCGGCCACGGGGATTGTGGCCTTGGAGAAGATGGTAGATCGGCTGGCGGATGATCACGCGAACTGCCGACGGCTCGCCGAAGGCGTGGCCCCGCTCCCGAGGATTCGCCTCGACCTTGCCAAGGTCCAAACTAACATCGTGATCTTTTTCGTGGATCGTCCAGGGGGAGCGGCGGAATTAGTCGCGGGCTGCGCAGCTCGGAAAGTGAAGATCCACGCCATCGGGCCCGCCGGCATCCGCTGCGTGACCCACAAGGACGTGGACCACGAGGACATCGATCGGGCCCTGGACGCGTTCCGGGAGATCACGCGGAGTTGGTCATGAAGATGGAGCCAGCGGGTGGCGCGGCGCACGGGGGGCCCCGCCGCGCGGAGCGCACCGCGAAACCACGTGAGCGGTGGGCCGACGGCGACACGCCGATGGGGAAGCTGACGCAGGCGGGAGCGAGCACGGTGGGGCTGGGCGCCGAGACAGGACCCGCTGGCTCCATCGAGGAACGCTGATGGCGGAGCGGCTGCTCGACGTGAAGAACCTTAAGACTTACTTCTTTACCGACGACGGCGTGGTCCGCGCCGTGGACGGTGTGGACCTTCACATCGACAAGGCAGAGACCCTCGGGGTGGTCGGGGAGTCGGGCTGCGGCAAGACCGTCACGGCGCTTTCGATCATGCGGCTGATCCCCCAGCCGCCCGGCCGCATCGTGGACGGGGAGATCCGCTACAACGGGCGGAGCCTCCTGGAGCTCCCGCCTGCCCAGATGCGCAAGGTGCGGGGCAAGGAGATCTCCATGATCTTCCAGGAGCCCATGACCTCGCTGAACCCGGTTTTCACCGTGGGAGAGCAGATCGCCGAGGCGCTCAGGCTTCACGAGAAACTCGGGCGGCGCGCCGCGATGGAGAAGACCGTGGAGATGCTCAAGCTGGTCCACATGTCCAACCCGGAGCGCCGGGTGAAAGAGTACCCTCACCAGCTGTCGGGTGGCATGCGTCAGCGCATCATGATCGCCATGGCGCTCTCCTGCAATCCCAAGCTGCTGATCGCCGATGAGCCGACCACGGCCTTGGACGTTACTATTCAGGCCCAGATCCTGGATCTTCTCAACGAGCTCAAGGCGAACCTCAAGATGGCCGTGATGCTCATCACGCATGACATGGGGGTCATCGCCGAGACCGCGCAGCGGGTGATGGTCATGTACGCGGCCAAGGTGGCGGAAGAGGCCCCAGCTACCGAGCTGTTCAAGGAGCCGCTCCACCCCTACACGCAGGGACTTCTCCGCTCTATCCCGCGCATTGACGTCGCGGCGACCCAAAAGCGGCGCCTGGAGACGATTCC
This sequence comes from uncultured bacterium, assembly GCA_964342905.1. Lineage (GTDB taxonomy): Bacteria > Methylomirabilota > Methylomirabilia > Rokubacteriales > CSP1-6 > CAYFIG01. The sequence continues at coordinate 4,073 of CAYFIG010000031.1, read as the reverse complement.
GGGAGTCGTGCCGACGATCAAAGGCGACATCGCGCCCGGATGCCGCTTCGCCCCGCGTTGCCCGCACGCGATGGCGGTCTGTACAGAGAAGGATCCGGTTCTCAAGGAGGTCAAGCCCAAGCACAAGGTCTCCTGCTGGCTGTATTAAACTCGGAGGGGGCCTCGACGGCCCCCTCCGATACCTCCGCTCGAAGAGACAACGCATATGGCGGAACCGCTGCTGAGAGTCAAGAGCCTGAAGAAGTACTTTCCGATCCGCGGGGGCCTCATGTCTCGAGAGGTGGCCCGGGTCCACGCCGTGGACGACGTGAACTTCGAGATTCAGCGAGGGGAAACGCTCGGGCTCGTCGGGGAGTCGGGCTGCGGCAAGTCTACCACGGCTCGCGCGATCCTGCGTCTCATCGAGCCCACCTCGGGTGAGGTCTGGTTCGAGAACAAGCAGGTCACCACGCTACACAAGAAGCCGCTCCGCGCCCTCCGCAAGGAGATGCAGATTATCTTCCAGGATCCCTACGCCTCCCTGAACCCCAGGATGACCGTGGGCTCCATCATCGGCGAGGCACTGGTGATCCACAAGCTCGCCCGGACCAAGCGCGAGCGCGAGGAGCGGGTGGTCCAGCTCCTGGAAACGGTCGGGCTCGCCGCCGACCACCTCCGCCGCTATCCGCACGAGTTCTCGGGAGGCCAGCGCCAGCGGATCGGCATTGCGAGGGCTTTGGCGGTGAGTCCCAAGCTCATCGTGGCCGACGAGCCTGTGTCGGCCCTGGATGTCTCCATCCAGGCCCAGATCATCAACCTCCTGGAGGATCTCCAGAAGCAGTTCGGCCTCACCTACCTCTTCATCGCCCACGACCTCTCGGTGGTCGAGCACATCTCCACGCGCGTCGCGGTCATGTACCTGGGGAAGATTGTCGAGATCGCGCCGGCCAAGGAGCTCTACACCAATCCCAAGCACCCCTACACCGAAGCCCTGCTGTCAGCGGTGCCGATCCCCGACCCGACAGTGAAGCGAAAGCGCATCATCCTGGAAGGTGACGTCCCCAGCCCCATTAAGCCGCCGTCGGGGTGTCGCTTCCACACCCGCTGCCCGATCCGGATCGCTTCTTGCTCGGTGAACGAGCAGGTGCTCAAGGAGGTGTCCCCCGGGCACTGGGTGGCCTGCCAAGTTCGCGCCTAGGCCCTGCCCATCGCGTGTGAGAACGTGGCCACTGGCGTCCGAAGACCCGCGGTTGCCGGGCTGTTCTATCCAGACCGTCCAGACCAGATCGAAGCGGACCTGAGTCGGCTCATCGAGGACGCTGAGCCGAAGGCGAGCCCCAAGGCCCTGGTCGTTCCCCATGCCGGCTGGATGTACTCGGGAAGAGTGGCGGGCCAGGTCTATGGCCGCGTGAAGCTGCCCCGGCTGGCCGTCCTCCTCGGTCCTAACCACACCGGGCTTGGGCCGTGGGGTTCCATCATGACGCGGGGCCGTTGGGCCTTTCCTGGGGGCGAGGTCCCCGTGGCTCATGAGCTGGGGCAGGCAATCCTCGCGGCCTCGAGGGGGCTGGAGGAGGACGAGCTGGCCCATGCCCGGGAGCATGCCTTGGAGGTCCAGCTTCCGTTCCTCCGCCGGGTCAGGCCGGACATCGCCTTCGTGCCGATCACGCTCATGCGGACCGATCTGGCGTTCTGCGAGGAGGTGGGGCGTGCAGTGGCCTCGGCCGTCAAGGCGTGCGCCGAGCCAGTAGCGCTCTTCTCGTCCACCGACCTGAACCACTATGAATCCCAGGCGGTCTCCAACAGGAAAGATCGGTTAGCCATCGAGGCGATCCTCACCCTTGACCCGGAGGGACTCCAGCGGACCGTACGGGAGCATGACATTTCCATGTGCGGCATCGCGCCGACCACAGCTCTCCTCGTGGCGTTGCGCGAGGTCGGGGGCGGCAGCGCTGAGCTGGTGAGGTACGAGACCTCGGGGAGTGTCTCGGGAGACTACAACCGCGTCGTGGGCTACTGCGGGATTATTATCCGTTAGCGCTCAGACGGAAGGCACGTTCGCGGCGACGCCCCGCTTCCGAGATTAGTCCCAGAGGTAGCGGCGGGGGCTAACGGGTTGGCCCTTGACCGTGATCTCGTAGTGGAGGTGAGGGCCGGAGGTCTTGCCGGTGTTGCCCGTAAGCGCGATCAACTGGCCCCGCTCGACCTTCTGGCCCGGTGTGACAAGGATTTTCTGGAGGTGGCCATACAGGCTCTTGATGTCGTGCCCGTGGTCGAGGATCACCGTCTGCCCGTAGTCGCTCTGAACGCCTGCAAAGCTCACCGCGCCCGGCGCGGGAGCCTTCACCGGTGTCCCAGAACCGGCGCTGATGTCGATCCCGCTGTGGAACTCCTTTGCCTCTGACCAGGGCGAGAACCGCGCGCCGAACTCGGAGTTCACAGACCCGCGCACGGGCCAGCGGGAAGGGAGCGCGGCCAGCACTTTACCGGCCTTGGAGAAGAACCGCTCGAGGGCCCGAAGGCTCTGTCCCTCCTCGTTAACGGTTGCGGCGAGGCGCTCGAGTTCTTGGGAAAGAGCCACACGATCACCCATGGCCTCAGCCTGACCGGCAGCGGTGCCGCCCCCGATTCCGGTGCCCTTGCGCACGCTGCCCTCGTCGGGCCCAAAGGGCTCCCAGATCTTCGCGTGTAGCTCACGCCAGCTGCCGACCTCGTTCCGAATGTCAGTGAGGCGAGGACGGAAGGTGTCAATCAGGGTGCGCTGCTCAGCAACCTGGTGCCGGAGCGCGGTCATTTGCCCCCGCTGGTGCTTCAGGGAGAGGTAGTCACCGGTAATCGCACCGAGGGCGGAGGCGCTCAGAATCAGGACAAGCAGGCCTCCGTAGAGCACCCAGCGAGGTATATTCAGCCGAAACACCTGCGTGCCATCGCCGTGGACGAACAGGAGGTTGAAGCGCTTGGGCTTCCTCATGATCGTGACTCGCGTGTGAGGGCACGCCTCCCCCCGCCTTGTTGGGGAGCGGCATCCCAGGTGAACCGCACTGATCCCGCGCCATTCGCATTCCCCATCAACGCTTGAACGGGACCACCGAGAGATCCCGCGCGACCTCGGCGGGCTTGGTCTTGGTCATCCGACAGTGCCCCTCGAAAAGCACGCCTTCCTCGATGACTATCGCGGGGGCCTCTAGGTCCCCGAAGACGCGGGCGGCCCCCTTCAGCTCCACCCGCTCGCTGGCCTGAACGTTGCCCACCACCTCGCCCCGGATCACCACCGACCCCGCCCGAATGTTGGCGTTGACCACGCCCCTCTCGCCGATGATGAGCGTATCTGTGGACGCGATCTCGCCGCTGAACTTGCCGTTCAGCAGGACGGTGCCGCTGAAGGTGTACTTCCCCTCAATCTCGGAGCCTTCGTCGATGAAGGCCGTGAGATTACCGTGTTTGGCCGACAGTTTACGCGTGGATTTCCACAGCATGATGATAGCCCCGCTGGGTCAAGACGCCCCGTCGCTATTTTGGCTGGCCAAACCGCTTTTCTTCGATCAGGTAGACCGGACGCTGGCCTTTCTGGACCTCGGGCTCTTTGATCTTGACCACGTTGCCGTTGAAGAACCCGCCCTTTGAGATGACCAGCGAATCCGTTTCGATGTTGCCGGATACCCGGCCTGTAGCGGTGATCTCCACATTCCCGGTGGCCACCATGTTCCCTTCGTACTGCCCCTGGATAATGGCGTCCACGGTCTGCGCGTTGGCGCGCACCACGCCTTTCGTGCCGATGACGAGCTTGCCGCCCACGTTCAGCTCGCCGCCGACCTCACACTCGATCTGGATGGAGTCGGCGATGTCGAACTTCCCCTCAAGCTTGGAGTGGTCCCCCACGATGGTCAAGAGGGTGGTTGGGGGCAGCTTGCTACCGTTGTCTGGGGTCTGAAGACTGGGTTGTTTGCGTCCGAGCATCACGGCCTCCTTTTGGGGTTGCATGAGGGTCTCTCCTGCCGGATCCCGATACGCGAAGGAAAACCGGACTCACGTTCGATCGGCCAAAAATGACCCTCCTCACTCCGACTGCTTAGATTTTCCATGTTTAGCATCGTTCT
>CAYFIG010000030.1:0-12701 GCA_964342905.1 uncultured bacterium | reverse complement strand
GACCTGAGTTTCTTCTCAACCAGAGAAGAAGCCGATCAGGCGGCGAAATCCGCAGCCAGATTCCTCGATCGGATGACGGAACTCTTTGATTCTGCTTCGAAGCGAATCGGCCGAAATGAAAGAATGGCGGGGCCGACGGGATTTGAACCCGCGATCTTCAGATTGACAATCTGACGTGTTAGACCAGGCTACACCACGGCCCCGACGAGTGCGCTTGGGCGATCGAGGGCTTGAACCTCGGACCTCGTGAATGTAAGTCACGCGCTCTGACCAGCTGAGCTAATCGCCCACGGAGCACTCTTATCTTAACACCGCACGACCTCGGCGGGAGAGCCAGCGGGTAATCCGTCTAAACTGATACGGGAACCACTGCCAAGGATGACGGGCGAAGAGGATCCCGTTCCAAAGATAGGCCAGGTCGTTCCAGGCTTCTCCCTGAGTACGAAGCAGCCGCTCAGACCGAAGGGATGGCCTCAGGAGCCACTGGGGACCGGCTGAACGGGCGAGTCGGGAGCGGATGAATCCAGGGACAGCCCCCGGGGCTACCCGTTCGACCAGATCAAGGGCGTAAAAGGCGCAGTGCTCGGTTCCAGTTTCTTGTGCCAAGCGGAGCAGGCGTTCCCATCGGAGTGGGGGGGACACCCCGATCATTTGGACAAGGTCACATAAGTTCCTTAAGAGGAACCGTCCGCCCTTGGTCATGTGCAAGCAGAGCATCAGGAGCTCCTCTTCCCGGCCAGGGATGACGGCCGCGATTCGGCCCATCCGAACAGTCCTGGTTTTCTTCCAAAGGCGCCCAGACAACTTCAGATCGCAGGCCTGTTCGAGTCGCGGGGCGCACAGCCGCCAGTGGAGGTCCACCCACGTGCCGGATTCTTTATGGCAAAATTGCGCCTCGGAGTCCTCCCGGATGAAGGTTTCCCAGTTGGAAACCGGCTCGCTCCAACTGTTTGTGCCGCGGAAGCGGAACCCCAAATCTTCAAGGCAGAAGACCATCGGTAGCAAATGCTCCGGATGGACGAGGAGGTCGATATCGGACGCCCCGCGGGGTGGTCCCTGCGAGGGGACAGGCAAGCCGTGAACCTGCAACGGCACGCTGAATCCCTTCAAGAGCAGCAGCTGAAGTCTGCAGGAACCGGCGTGGGACAGGATCCGCTTCAGGTCCAGGAGCTGCTGGCGATCCCGTTCGAAAAGGGCCCTCCATCGCTCGGCCCAAGGAGAGGGGAGCTGTTCGTCCCGTTCCCCGCAGACTTCCATCAGGCGCAACAGGAGGATGCCCACCATCCGATGGGATTCCGCCAGAGAGTAGAGTTCCTCCACGTTGAGTTCCTCGCTCTCGAGAAGGTCGGTGAGACGTCGAGGAGCGGCCTCCGGGGAGACGCAGAGGATCAGGAGTCGCTCCGCGGCTGTAGGTCGACAGGCAAGCCTAGACTGAACCGGACTCAAGTGGGGTGCGGGGCGGTTCCGATTCCGCGGGGGGTTCGGATCCCGCGAGGAGTCCTCTCGAGGGACGTTTCCGCTTCTTCTGGTAATAATAGTAGTAATAGCCATAGCCCCGTTCCACCTCGGGGCGGCCTCCGTTGAGCATCCCACCCAGGATACGCGCGCCCACGTCCAGGAGACGGGCCTTGCCGGCCAGGGCAACATCGCGGTGCGTGCGTCCGCTCCAGACGACGTACAGCACCCCGGAGACCTCTCGGGCCAGGATCGAGGTGTCCGCGACCGCCAGGACCGGCGGGGTATCAATGATGACGTAGGCGTATTCTTGCTTGAAGTGCTCGACCAGTTCGCGCATCCGGGGTTGGGCGAGGAGATCGGGCGGTTGTGATGGAGTCAAACCTGCAGGAAGCACCGGTAGGGACAGGGGCGCGTCCGTCACCTGGACGATCTCTTCCACAGAGGCCTGTCCCTGGAGGTAGGCGCTCAGGCCGGGCTCGAGCGGAAGGTTCAATAGCTGGTGGATGGAAGGCCGCCGCATGTCGGCGTCGATGAGAAGAACCTTGCGCCCGAGCTCTTGAAGGACGATCGCCAGACTGAGGCTCATGAACGACTTCCCCTCCGCCGGCACGGAGCTGGTGACGAGGAGCGCATGGCTCTGTCCCGCGGGAAGCATGAACTCCAGGGTGGTTCGGATGGCCCGAAGCGACTCTGCGGTGTTGGACTGGGGCTGGGTCAGGAGCAGGAGGCTCTCTCTGCCCCGATGGCGCTTCGGCAGCTCAATGGCAGGCACATGGCCGAGGAACGGAATCTCAAGGATCCGCTCGAATTCCTGGCGGCTGTGGATGGTCTTTGAGAATACCTCGCGCAGAAGGGCCAAGCCGTAGCCCAGGAGCAGGCCGAACACCGTACTGACGCCGACGGTCCGCGTCCGTCTTGGCCTGACCGGCCGAGTCGGGATCTTGGCGGGATAAATCAACTGGACGTTGTTGGTCTCCAGTCCCTCCTGGACCGAGAGCTCCTTGAGGCGCGTCAACAGGGTGTTGTACAGCGATTCCCCAGTGTCGGCCTCCCGCTGGAGGTTGTTGTACTCGATGGAGAGGCGGTTCATCTCCAGCACGATCTGCTCCTGTTCTACGAGGGCCTGTGTCAGTTCGCGCTCTTTGGCCTGCAACTCCAGCAAGGCGGGATGCTTCGCACGATACTTCGTCTCGGCCTCGATGCGCTGCTCCTTGGCCTGGGTGACGGCGCTGTTGAGCTGAGACAAGCGCTGGAGGACGGTGCCCTGCGCCTCCTTCCCCACCGGAAGGTCTCGATGCCTTTCCTTGAATTGCTGGAGTGCCAGTTGAGCGTTCCTGAGATTCTGCTCGGCCTTGGCGACTTCGGCCTTCAGCCACTCCGCACCACCGATGGTGGCCTGCTGCCGGCGTTCAAGGTTGAGCAGGATGTAGGTCTCAGCGACTGCATTGGCGATCCGGGCGGCGAGATCCGGCTTGGTGTTTTCGACGCTGATGTCCACCAGCTTGGTTCCACGGACAAGCTCCACCTTGACCATGCCAGCCAGAAGAGTTGCGGGGTCTTCCGCCCTGGAGAAAGGCGGGAAGCCGGCAAGGTTCAGCTCTTCCACGATCCGCTCCATCACCTTGGGGCTCGTGATGATTCGGTACTCGGTTTGGAGGAATCCCTGCTGCCAGGCACCGGCGGTGTAAGGCGTCACTTCCCGGAATTGCACGACCTGCGGGGCGATGAACTCAATGAGGATGCGGGCGGTCGAGCTGTACACGTTGGGCGTCTGGGCCATCCGGATGGCGGTCACCAGGCACAATACGCCGGCTGTGATGAGGATCAGCCGCCGGTGTAAGCGCAGGACGCGGATGTAATCCGCCAGCGTCCATTCCTGAAGCTCAGGGAGCGGCAGCGGTTTCACGAGCTCGGTTCGGTCAGGGGGATCATGCCGATGGCTTCTCCCATTGCCCTCGCAGGGTGAACCAAATGGACTGAGCCAGCACCCAGGCATCCAACCAGGGAGAGCAGCGTTCCACGTATTCGAGATCCCAGCGGAGCCGCTCCAGGAGAGATGGCGTCTTGGAGGTTGAAACCTGGGCCAGCCCTGTGAGACCCGGTCGGATCGCGAGCCGGAGTCTGCCTTGAGGAAACCGATTCAGCTCCTCCAGATCGGCGGGGATGAGTGGCCGGGGTCCGACGAAGCTCATCTCCCCCTTTAGGATGTGGATCAACTGAGGAAGCTCGTCCATGGCGGTGGCTCGCAGGCCCTTCCCGAAGGATGTAATCTCCCCATCCGCTGCCATCGTCCGAAACTTCCAGATGCGGAACATCTTTCCGTCCCTTCCGATTCGGTCCTGTCCAAAGAGAACGGGCGGCCCCGCCTCTCGCCGAATCCGCCAAGCGATGCACGCCATCGGCAAGCCGAAGGCCAGCAGGCCGACGCAGGCCAACGCCAAATCGAACAGCCGCTTTCCTCCCCGTCTCCATAGCCATCTCACTCTACCCGCTCCACCCGAATCAGGCAATAACCCTCTCCGAACTCATACTCGAGCACCCGGATCGGCAGGCGCAGCTTATCGATCGCCTGGTTGGCTTGATTCTCCAGGTGCCTTCGGATCGGCCCGACGACGGGGACCCTCCAGACTCTCATCTCATGGATCACAACATGCGGGCGCAGTCCGGAGAGCTGTATCCCTAACCGCCCCTCCAGGGGGAAAGAGAGCGGCCCCAGGTGGATGGAGCAGGAACCGCTGTAGCCGTCGGGTCGGATCCGGACCTGGACAGCCCGGATCTGGCCGGGAAAGCGCTCCTGGACCCGCTGGAGGACGATATTCCGGAATTCCGCCTCCGTGTATTTTCGGGTGAATTCCTTCTCCCCCACCGCATCCATGTACTTGGCCAGCCGATCCGAAAAGGTTTTCACGAAGACCGGCAGGGTGTTCTGAATCCAGCCGAAAAGGGGGGAGCCGATGCCGAATGGGGCGGCTGATTGAACGGCGAGGGCCGCCTTCTGCGTCTGGATCCGGGACAGATCCTTGCCGATGTCGCTCAAGGGGCTGCCGGGGAAGTGCCTGGCCAGCTGGTTAAAATACTGCCCTGCCCTTTCCGGATCTCCGAGGTCGTAGGTAGCCGTGCAGCCGGCTTGCGCAATGGCGAGGCCGACCAGAGACTTGGCTTTGGAGTTCTGCTGGAGGAGCTCGTCGTAAATTTGCAACGCCGCCTCGTATTGACCTTGGGCCTTTTGGATCTGTGCGGTCTGGAGGTAAGCCGCAGCAGCCCAGGAACTCCTCGGGTCTGGCCGAATGACCCGACCCAGGACCTGCGTTGCTTCATCGAAACGGCCGATCGATTGGAGGGCCCAGGCCTGCTTAAGGAGCGATGGGTAAAACAGGTCTCCTTCGGGATCAGCGGTGGCGGCAAGATCAAAAGCTTCGGCAGCTTCTTCCATCTCGTACAGCTGAAGTCGGAGATGACCCAGCTCGAAGGCCAGCTTCTGTCGGTCAGGGCCTGCCGACAATGGGAGAAGCTTCTTCTCGAGCGTCTGGGCCTGGCGCTGCAGACGCGGGACTTGGCCCAAGCGGTCCAGCATGGCGCGGGCGGCGTGGAGCTCCTGGGGTTTCACCGATTCCTGCAGGGTCTTTTGGAACTGTGTCCGCGCCTGATTGAAGGACTGCGCACGCAGATACAGATTGCCCAGTCTAAGACGGAGGGCTGCCCGATCCGCGTAGCGCGGGTAGCTGCGAAGCAGCTCCTCGTAGAGTGGAATCGCTTCCGAGACCCGCCCCCGTCGCTCCGAGGCGATCGCCTGTTGAAGGCGGGTTGAATCAATCTCCGTCGAAAGTTTCCCTGAGGCGATCCTGCGCGGCAGGAGTGCCACCCCGCGCAGCACCCCCTGCGTTCCGGTCACCACCGTGTCGAGCGTACTCAAAAAGCCTGGGCGGGCCTGCGCTTCTTCCTCAACCACCTTGCCGCTGATCGCCTGGATGTCATCCACGGGCCGATCGAGCCGGTCCGAGCCGAGCGCCTCCTGTGCGTACTGCAGGGAGGCCAGCCGGGTCAGATCCATCTCTTCCTTCGCCATCTCCGTGACCAGGGTCTGGTCCAGCAGGACAAGGGCGGCCTCCGCGTTTCCAATGCCGGAGGCCTGTTCCAGAGCGCCGAGCGAAGCCCTCAAGTTCTCGAGATTGGAGTTGAGGATGAAGCGATTGTAGAAGGTGAAGAAAGCGGCCACGCCGAGGATGGCGATGGGGATCCGCCCCAGAGCGAGGAGCCGCCGGAGAGAAGCGGTTTCTTTAGAAGAGGCGTCTCTTGACGTAGATGGTGTCATGCGGAAGGATGGCGACGTTGGGTTCCTTGCCGTGCACGATGCGGTCGAGATTGGCACGGATCGTCACCTTCCTGTCGCTGTAGTTCCGAATGATCTCCACGTGGCTGGAGCCGAATTTTGTGATCCCCCCCGCGACGCTGATGGCGCTTAAGAGATCCATCGCCCCCTCGACGACATAGGAACCCGGCTGCGAGACCTCTCCGAATACGGAGAATTTCGCTCCGGTCAGACGAGCAGTGACCTGTGGGTTGACGATGTAGTCACGGTCCAGTCGCAACCGCACCTCTTCCTCGACTTCGTTGAGCGACCGCCCGATGGCCTCCACCCGCCCGATCAGCGGGAAGGAGAACGTGCCATCCTCCCGGATGGGGGACTTTGAGTTAAGATCCGTATGGCCCCAGACCGTCACTTCGATCTCATCCCCGAACTGCAGTTTATAGACGTCCTCCTTCACTTCACGGGCTGAGACGACCTCGGTTCGGAGCGGCTTGAGTTCGGCATCGGGCCTGAGCTTCGCCTGAAGGCGTTCTTCCTCACGCCGTTCCGCCTCATCGGCCTTCCAGGCTCTTTCCACCTCTCGTTCGAGCTGTTCCGCACGCTGATTCGTGAAGCGTTCAGCCTCGGCTTCCTCCTTAAAGCGCTGGGCTTCCGCGGCCTTGCGCTGGCGCTCGGCCTCGAGCTGGGCATTCTTTTCAGCGGCGAGTCGCGCGGCCTCTGCCTTGCGTTCCTGTTCCTCTCGCTGTCTGGCGAGGCGTTCCTGCTCGGCCTCCCCGCGGGCTTCTTCCTTCAGGCGCTGAGCCTCGGCGGCCTTACGCTGGCGTTCGGCCTCGAGCTGGGCCTTCTTCTCAGCAGCGAGGCGGGCGGCCTCAGCCTTGCGCTCTTGCTCGGCGCGTTGCTCAGCCAAGCGTTCCTGCTCGGCCTCCCCGCGGGCTTCTTCCTTCAGGCGCTGGGCCTCGGCGGCCTTGCGCTGGCGTTCGGCCTCGAGCTGGACTTTCTTCTCAGCAACGAGGCGGGCGGCCTCGGCCTTGCGCTGAGTTTCCTGCTCCTTGAGGTGCTGGGCTTCGGCGGCCTCGCGAGCCCGATCGGCCTCGAGTTGGGCCTTCTTCTCGGCGGTCAGGCGGCCCGCTTCGGCCCTGCGCTGTTCAGCTTCTCGTTGCTTACGGAGCTTTTCTTCAGCGGCCTGACGGGCCTCCTCGGCCCTACGAGCCTGCTCCGCTTGTTGCTTGGCGAGGCGTTCCTGCTCAGCCTTCCGGCGCGCTTCCTCCTTGGCCTGCTTTTCAGCTTCCCACCGAGCTTTCTTTTCCTCGGCTAGGCGTCGGGCTTCGGCGGCCTCGCGAGCGCGTTCGGTCTCAAGCTGCACCTTCTTCTCAGCAGCGAGGCGCGCAGCCTCGGCCTTGCGGCGCGCTTCATCTTCCTTCAGGCGCTGTGCCTCAGCGGCCTTGCGAGCCCGCTCAGTCTCGAGCTGCGCCTTCTTCTGGGCGGCGAATCGCGCGGCCTCGGCCCTACGTTCCTCTTCGGCGCGCCGGCGGGCTTCCTCCTGGAGGCGTTGAGCTTCGGCCTTGCGGCGGGCTTCTTCTTCCTTCAGGCGCTGTGCCTCGGCGGCCTTGCGAGCCCGATCGGCCTCGAGTTGGGCCTTCTTCTCGGCGGTCAGGCGGCCCGCTTCGGCCCTGCGCTGTTCAGCTTCTCGTTGCTTACGGAGCTTTTCTTCAGCGGCCTGACGGGCCTCTTCGGCCCTACGAGCCTGCTCCGCTTGTTGCTTGGCGAGGCGTTCCTGCTCGGCCTCCCCGCGGGCTTCTTCCTTCAGGCGCTGTGCTTCGGCGGCCCTGCGAGCCCGCTCAGTCTCGAGATGCGCCTTCTTCTGGGCGGCGAATCGCGCGGTCTCGGCCTTGCGCTGCTGCTCGGCGCGCTGCTTGGCCAGGCGCTCCTGCTGGGCCTTCCTGCGCGCTTCCTCCTTCCGGCGGACTTCCTCTTCCTTCAGGCGTTGTGCCTCGGCAGCCTTGCGAGAGCGTTCGGCGTCAAGCTGGGCTTTCTTCTCGGCAGCGGCTTGGGCGGCCTCAGCCTTGCGCTGCTGAGCCTCGTTCCGGATCTGGTCAGCGATTTCCATCTCAAGCTGTCTCTGGCGCTGCTTCTCGGCGGTGGTCGCCTGGCAGCCCGCGAAGCAGAGGCACAGGAGAAGAAGCAGCGTGACCCTAGAATTCCGCTTCAATGCCGAACCCCCATACGTGATGCGTGTAGTCGCTGCTCTTGGAACGGCTGAAAGAATACTCCAACGTGAAATGAGCGTTTTCTCGAAACTGCCAGTCCAGGCCGAATGTCAGACCGTACCGCCGCGAGATGGTATTCGTTGCGACGTTGCCGCTGAGGACATCCGTCCCACCGGACCGCTGTTTTTCATACAGCGCTTCCGCCTTTAATTTGGTCAGAGGCGATAGTTCATACTCGACGCCTAGCAAAGGCTGGATGCTTCGAAACTGCAGGCGGTTCGCAGTAAAGGAAGGGATGTTTTTGTCCGTGTAAGCCAGGGTCACCTCCGTTCGAGGCCCAAGCTGATAGAGGCCGCTGAACTCCAGACTCAAACCGTTGTCCTGCTGGCCACTTTCCCATTCCTGGTGCTCGAGCGTGGAGGTCAGGTTCAGCTTGATGATCTCAGTCAGCTCGTACCGGGTCCCGAGGCGCAGGCCGTGGCCCTGGGAGTCCTTCAGCGGACTACCGGGGAAGACCGCGTCGCGGAATCGGTAGCCGCCGAAGAGGACCCATTCCGGTTTCAGATCGTGATCCAAGTCCAGGATCGCATTCAGGATCCTCCGGTCGGTGGCTGCATCGCTTTGAGACTGGTCATCGAAGAGGGAATAGTCGATCTGCGGAACGAGGGCGTTCGTCTCGTTCAGGGCGTATCTCATGCGGCCGGTCCAGAGGTGCTCGACGTTTTGCTGGAAGTCGCTGTTTCGTCTCAAGATGTCGATTCCCGCCGGGCCCAAGAGGAGGGAGTTCTCGGTTTCCAGCTTGTAGTCGGCGTGATATTCGGATCGGCCCGCGGTCTCAACGTCGATGAAGATCTTCAGGTCGTGGTTAATGGCATTCTGATTTCTCTTGTGGTAGCGGAGGGCGTTCACCTCGTAGGCGACGCCATAGAGCAAGGCCCCCCGAGGATCCGCGAAAAGGATCTGACTCTCGAGATAGGTGATGAAGTCCTCCTCCTTGTTGTTGTCCCGGAGGAAGACATTGTCGTCGATGACCTCGTCGAAGCCGACGGCGAAGACGATCCGTTCCTTGAAGAAATCCATCAGGCTCTCTGACTCCGGGACCGGGCGGCGCAGAAGGTCCACATCCGAGGGCACCACAGGCCTCGTGACTTCGTAGGCCCATGCGGGATCGAGTGCCCAGAAGAGAATGGCGGTCACGCACAGGGAAACCACCCGCGCAGCCCGAGGGTGTACGGGGTTTAGGAAACCTTGCGCCACCAGTGGCTCCGTTTTCGGCTGGCGTGCCGGCGGGGCAGGAACTTCTGAATCGCCTCGTTGAGTGCGGTTTGCTCCTGGGGCTCGATCTGCTGGAACCGGATGCCCAGCTCGAAGCGCCCGTCCGGTTTCGGAAGGCAGCGGACCACCTGGCCCATAGCTTGGATGGAGCGGTTCAGAGGGGGGACGTGGATTTCGATCCGGATGCGGCTGCCGACCGGAACCATCTGCTGCATCTCCACGGCGATGCCGCCCGCTCCCACATCCTTCGTGGAGACGACGTGGGTGGAGTCCGCCGCCGTCTGCGGCTCACATTTGATCGGCCAGGCCGCGGGAAGTCGCAGGTACTGGCGGGTGTTCTCGTACTTGTATCCGCGGCCGAACCACCGCTCGAACATCTTTACCAGAGCCCTCCTCGAACGACCTCCTGCAAGGCCGGCAGCTTCAGGGAGGTCTGGATCAAGTCCCGGTGCCAGTCGAACTGCGCCAAGCGTTTGACGAGACTTATGATATCATCCCGCGTTCCCAACTCCACCAGGGCGTCAATCTGGGAGTCGTTGAGCCGCGCGAAGAGCTGCCTTAAGGAAAGCCCCATCTTGAGCTCCTGGGAGATGGCGCGGGTCCATGCCTGCTCGTACCGTTCCAGCGCCTGCGCGCGGAAGTCACCCTTTTGGGCGGCTGCCTGAATCGTCTCGGCAGCCATGGCCGCGCACAGCATCCCGTAGTAGATCCCCCCCTGCGTCGTGGTTTTCACCTGGCCGGCGGCCTCTCCCACGACGAGGATCCGATCGGCATAGCTGCGCTGAATCGGCTGGGTGGGGACGGGGCTAAGCAGCATCTTCGGTTCCTGGGTGTGCAGGCGTGGGCCGACGCGGGGATGTCCCAGGAGCGCGCGGAAGTATCGCGGGGCTTCCCGGCTTGCCACCAGACCCACGCGCGCACGGCCCGCCTGGAGGGGCACGATCCAGGCGAATGCCTCGGGGGCCACTTCCCGGCCGAGGTAGATCTCGACGTCCTTCAGGCCATCCATCTCCACTTCTGCCTGCGCACCGTAGACGATTTCCCGCGGGCCGGAGAGTCCGACCTGAGCGGGCAGGTTCGATCCGAAGCCGGCGGCGATCACGGCGATCTTGGCCTCGACCGGCTCGGGATCCTCTTCCTGCTGGCGGATCTCCACGGCCTCGGAGTCCACGCGGAGCAGGCGCGCATGGTAACCGTAACGGAACCGGGCCCCTTGCGAAGAGGCGAGGCCCGCCAGCGCCTGGTCGAACTGGAGGCGGCTGACCACGTGAGCCAGCGGCTGGCCGGGGTCGTATCGGAAGGAATGTCCGGAGGGCGCGTAGAAGGTGATCGCCTGCAGCGAGCTCAGGATCGGCTCGGTGGGCAGGTTGAGCCGCCGGAACGCCTCGACCCCGATGATGCCGGTGCAGTTGACGAAGAGGCCTGCCCCTTCATGCTCCTCCAACACGAGGGTGGACAGCCCCGCCTTCGCGGTCAGGTACGCGCAGATGTTCCCCGCCGGACCGGCGCCGATCACCACCACGTCATAGCGCACAGTCAAACCCCTCTTGCCCGAGCCATTCATCCCGGCGGCCAGCCAAGGGGCCGGCCGCCCAGAAGGTGAAGGTGCAGGTGGTAGACGGACTGTCCCGCGCCGGGGTTGCAGTTAACCACCAGCCGGTAGCCCGGCTCGGAAACCTTGAGCTCCTTCGCCAGCCGATTGGCCACGAGGACCATCCTCCCCATGAGGGCGGCATCCTCCGCAGCCAGCTCGGAAACGCGGGCGATGTGCCGCTTGGGGATCACCTGCAGATGGACCGGCGCCTGAGGGTGGATGTCGTGAAAGGCCAGCATCTCGGGGTCCTCATAGGCGAGCTTCGCCGGGATCTCCTTGGAGGCGATCCTGCAAAAGAGGCAGTCGGCCACCGTCAGGGGCTCCCGAACTGTTCCGCCATCGCGATCCTCCGCGCGATCGAGGGATGATCGTAGAAGAGCCACTCCACCCATCGGGGAGGGGAGACCTCGGCCAGGTTCTGCTGTGCCAGCCGGCGCATCGTGGCGATGAAGGCCTGCGGGTTGCGGGTCTTCTCCAGGGCGAAGCGGTCCGCCTGGGCCTCCAGGCGCCGCGAGAGGCCGTGCGTGACCGGCATGAGGAATAGCTGGGTGACGGCCAGCCCCAGGCCGATCAGCAGAAGGGCAGCCGGGTCCTGCAACGACCCCAGGCCCAGCGGTTTCATGGCGGCCCGCAGGACCAGGTGCACCCCGAGCAGGCTCAACCCCATGGCCAGGGTGCCTGTCCCGAGCAGGATCGCGATGTGGCGCCGGCGATGGTGCCCCACCTCATGCGCCAGGACCACCTCCACCTCCTCCGCAGGATACGCAGAGAGGAGCGTGTCGCTCACCAGCACACGCCGGCTGCGGCCCAGCCCACACAGGCAGGCATTGGCCTTGCGGGTGGTGCGGCTTAGGTTCACCTCGAAGATGCCCCGGACCGGCATCCGGCAGCGCTCCAGCAGCTCCTCCAACCGCCGCCGAAGGGAGGGATCCTCAATGGGGCGCTGCCGGTAGAAAAGGGGAATGAGCCAGATCGGCGCGGCACGGGTCAGCATCGTCGTCAGGGCCATCCAGAAAAGAGCTGTCCAGATCCACCAGTGGCGCGGCGTCAGATGCAGAAGGGCGCTTAAGCCCTCCGCGAAGATGAGCCCCAACAGCCCTGAAAGGGCCAGGCCCTTGGCGTGATCCACGAGCCAAGCCCCGAATCGCTGGGTGGACAGCCCAAAGCGATGCTCGATGAAGAATCCCCGGAACCAGTCGAGCGGGAAGAAGAGAAGAGCGCCCAGCGTTCCCAGGATGGCCAGATAGAGCGCCACCTGCAGCGGCCAGCCCTGGACCTGGGCGGTCGCCCAGCCGCTCAGCTTTTGGGCAATGCCGGTGGCCAGCGCCGCCGCGAGGAGTCCCATTCCGAGCCCCAGGTCGACGAGCCACAGGGTCCTCCGGGCCAGTGCGTAACGGCGCGCCCGCGCCTCGGCATCGGTTGGGTTGTCGACCGGGATGGGGATGCTGGTTCTCAGCAGCTGAGCGATCCGCCTGGCCGCAGCCGCAGAGAGGTTCTGGAACTGAACGCCGATGAAGAAGGAACGGGAGGCGCCCGGGGTGGAGTCCTGCGCGGGCATCTCCTTCGACCAGGCGACGCGGGCGGTCACCGTCACCGGATCGGGCGAATCCGGAAGATGGAGCTGCATCTGCAGGAATGAGCCCGCCGGAAGCCGCTCCTCGACGACCAGCCCAGCGCCGGTCTGGCTGACATCGCGGGTTCGCGCTGCCAGAGGAGGGTCGGATTCGAGGCGCAGGTAGCGGACCTGCCAGTCCACGCGGTAGCGCGGGGCACGCCGGCGCTCGGGCCGCAGCCACAGACGCCGGAGTCTGCCCAGGGGAACCTTCCCCTGCGTCGCGAGGCGTTCCTCCCGGGAGAC
>CAYFIG010000029.1:0-13020 GCA_964342905.1 uncultured bacterium | reverse complement strand
TCCAGACTTTGATCACGTTGTAGAGGGCATCCCGCTCAACCGGAATCTTCCCCGCATCCCGGATGATTCTAAAAATCTGCTCCCGCGCCAGGCCGGCAGGGCTTTCGGCTTTGGCATAGTGGGCAATGCGCTCGTCCTCCAGGGTGCCGTTGACGTCGTCGGCGCCGAAATGGAGGGCCACCGAGGCTGTCGCCTCGCCGATCATGACCCAGTAGGCTTCGATGTGGGGGAAGTTGTCGAGGAGGAGGCGCGCGGCCGCGATCGTGCGGAGGTCATCTGTCGGCGGGGTCTGGCGGGGGACGAGCTTGGTGTTTCCCACCTGATAGGCGAGCGGGATAAAGGTCAGGAAGCCGCCGCTCTCATCCTGCTGCGCCCTGAGACGGAGGAGATGATCGACACGCTCCTCCAGGGTCTCGACGTGGCCGTAGAGCATGGTGGCATTGGTTCGGATTCCCATGCGGTGGGCGATCCCGTGGATCTGGCACCACCGATCGGCGTCGGCCTTGCCCGTGTAGTGAAGAAGCTTCTGGAGGCGCTTCGAGAAGATCTCGGCCCCCCCGCCGGGCATGGAGTGAAGCCCGGCAGCCTTGAGCCGGGCGAGCGCCTCTTCCGGAAGGATCTTCCAGCGCCGCCAGAAATAGTCGATCTCCGCCGCGGTGAAGGCCTTGATCTGCACCTGTGAATGCTGGGCGTGAATGGCGGCGATCATCCGCTCGTAATACTCGAACGGCCAGTCCGGGTGGTGGCCACCGACAATGTGGACCTCCCGGGCCTCGGGCTTGATCATCCCCAGGATGTCCTCGATCGAGTGCTCGAAGGCGCCGGGCTGTCCCGGCTTTCGAGCGAAGTCGCAGAACTTGCAGGAAAGGACGCAGAGGTTGGTGGGGTTGATGTAGCGGTTGATGACGAAGAACACCCAGTCTCCCACCCGCTGGCGCTTGGCGAAGTTGGCAATCCGTCCGACGCCGAAGAGGTCGTCAGTCTGGAAGAGCAGGAGCCCATCCTCACGGGAGAGCCGCGCGCCGTCCGCCACTTTTTCCCAGATTGGAATGAGGCGGGAATCTCTCAGCAGGGGTGGAGTTGTTACCGCCATCAAATCGCCCTCTTAATAGAACCGACCGACCAGTCGGTTTCCATGCTAGTGGAGCAGGCGTTTTCTGTCAAGCCAGGCTCGTGGCGTTGTTTCAGAAGAGAGAGTATTCTGCCGGGGGGTAAGGGGAGCGATGCTGGCTTACATCTTCTGGCACCGGCCCTATGGGGTGCACTCTCAGTCTCTGTATGAGTCCGCCCTGCTCGAGTTCCATCAGCAACTAGCCGAGGCGTCGCTGCCGGGGTGTAAGGCTTCGGCGGCGTATCGCATTTCGCCGACCCCGTGGCTCGGCGAGCGTGAAGGCTATGAGGATTGGTATCTTGTGGACGGCTCTTGGGCGCTGGACCCCTTGAACCACGGGGCCGTATCCGGACGGATGGAATCTCCCCACGCCGCGATTGCCGCGCTTATGGAGACGGGCTATGGCGGGCTGTACTCCCTGGTCTGGGGGGAGCCGGCCCACCCACCGCGCTCTCGCGTGGCTTGGCTCTCCCGGCCGCGCGGGATCCGCTACGAACCGGTCCTGGCTGAGCTGCGCGACCGGCTCGGTGGCCAGCTGAGCTGCTGGCGGCGGCAGATGGTCCTGAGCCCCGCCCCGGAGTTCGCGCTCGTCGGCAGCACGTCGCTCGATCCGGATTTGCCCCCGGGTTGGCAGGGCAGACTGGTCGAGCGAGTCTGTATCTGGCCCACGCCAGAGACCGGTCGCTCTGGCAAAACAACTTGAAGTCCAGTGGGCCTTCGGGGTAGTATGCGCCCCATGATTGCGCCATTTGACAGGGAGGCCGGCATTGGATAAGCGCCAAGAGGGCGCGACGGCGCTCCGCGCTCAGGCCGGCCCGATGACGGCTAAGGTAGAGCCGCTGGGTCTTGTGCGGGCCGTGATCCGGCCCATCGACGCGTTAAACAACTGGGTGGGCCGGGCGTCGTCTTGGCTCGCCTACTTGACATGAAACCCCTGTGCGCTTATGGTTCCGCTAAACGTAAGAGGAGGTGACGTATGAAAAGGTGGGTCGTTCTCTTCGTATGTCTCCTGTTCGTGACGGCTCTTGTGCCGCCTCCTGCCGCAGCTCAGGCCCGGCCAACAGTCTTGAGGATCGGGGCCAGTTGGCCCGCAGGGGCCTTCGTCTATCAGAACCTGTTGATGTTTAAGGACCGGGTGGACGTGATGTCTGGGGGACGGATCAAGGTTGAGCCCTTCCCCGCAGGCTCTATAGTGGGGCCCTTTGAGGTGTTGGACGCCACCCACAGAGGGGTCATTGATGGAAGCCACACCTGCTCCTACTACTGGACAGGCAAGCACATGGCGACGGCCCTCTTCACGGGTGCCCCCGGGGGCCCCTTCGGGATGGACTTCCTGGACTACTTTGGCTGGATGAATTACGGTGGGGGGTGGGAACTCCTCCAGGAACTCTACCAGAAGGTGCTTAAACTGGATGTCGTGGCCTTCTCCATGATCCCCTCAGGCCCCCAGGCCTTCGGGTGGTTCAAGAAGCCCTTTACTTCCTTCGCAGAGTTGAAGGGGATCAAAATCCGGGCCCCGGGGATCGTCGCGGACGTCTTCAAAGAGATGGGGATGACGGCTGTCATCCTGCCGGGAGGGGAGATCGTGCCGGCGGCCGAGAGGGGCGTGATCGATGCCACCGAGTGGGCCGTCCCAATGGAAGACTTCACCCTGGGCATCCACGATGTATGGAAGAACTACTATGTCCCGGGGATGCATGAGACCACCACCACCTGCGAATTACAACTGAGCAAGCGCGTCTGGGACAAGCTCTCCCCAGACCTCCAGGCGATCATCAAAGCGGCGGCGAACGACACTTATCTTCACTGGTGGGCCCGTCTCACCACCGAGAACGCCCGGAAACTGAAGGAACTTCAGGAGAAGCACAAGGTCAAGGTCTATAAGACGCCCGCTGATGTCTACCCCAAGGTCTTGGAGGCGTGGGAGAAGATCGCCCAGACCCAGGCGGCCAAGGACCCCTTCTTCAAGAAGGTGCTTGAGTCCCAACGCGAGTACGCCGCCTTGCTGGTCCCCTATCGGCGCCAGTGGGGCGACGCCCTCCGCTACTCCGTTGACCACTACTGGCCGGAGAAGAAGTAAGGGAGAGCTAGCCCTTTTCAAAGAGGGCGGGCCGGTTGGCCCGCCCTCTTTTTATGGCGTGCTGGATACGGGCCTGAGAGTGGCCACCTCATGCGTGGCTATATCGTTACCGAACACCACGACGTGAATTAAGGCCGGACTCTCCGAATTCTGTCCGAAAATCGCCGCTGAGATCCCTCTAGGTACTCTTTTACGATCCTGACTATACTACAGTTGCGGCCCTGATAGCCTCCGGGCACGGGAGGAGGTGGGTCGTGCTATCCTATGGCACCAGCCGGAGGATCACGCCCCGGACAATCGAAGGGAGGGACCATGGAGGGAGACAACCGGCGGTACTTCGAGGAGATCGAGGTCGGGGAGGAGTACGTCTCC
The DNA here is from genome assembly GCA_964342905.1 of uncultured bacterium. GTDB lineage: Bacteria > Methylomirabilota > Methylomirabilia > Rokubacteriales > CSP1-6 > CAYFIG01. The sequence goes on along the minus strand of CAYFIG010000029.1, from coordinate 9,457 downwards.
CCCGGGCGGACCGTGACCGAAGCGGATATCGTGATCTTCGCCGGCCTCTCCGGGGACTACAATGTCCTCCACACCGACGCCGAGTTTATGAAATCGTCCATCTTTGGGGAGCGCATCGCGCATGGCCTGCTCGGGCTGGCGATCCAGTCCGGGCTCTTGACCCGAGGGATGCGTCCGTATGCGACCCTGGCCTTCCTGGGTCTTCGCTGGAAGTTCAAGGGACCCATCAAGATCGGCGACACCATCAAGGTCCGCGCCAAAGTCATCTCCAAGAAGGAGACAAGCAAATCTGACCGGGGAATCGTCACGCTCGAACGGCAGGTGATCAACCAAAAGGGCGAGGTGGTGCAGGAGGGGGAGACGGATCTGATGGTCGCCCGGCGGGGCTCGTGACCGAGCCGCAGCTCTACTTCGAAGACATAAAGATCGGGGACGGGATGGAAACTCCAGGCCAGACCCTCACCGAGACTGATATGATCAGATATGCGGCGCTCACAGGGGAGTGGGATGAGCGCTTCACCGATGCCGTGGCTGCCCGGACCTCGGAGAGCGGGACGCGCGTGTTGCCAGAACTCCTGGCGCTTTGTATTTCCTCGGGACTTGGCTGGCGCGGGCCCCAGCCGTCGCTGGCCATTTTGGCCTTTATGGGACTCGAATGGCAGTTTCTCCGCCCGCTCCGGATCGGGGACACCATCCGGAGCCGGTCCCGCACCTTGGCAAAGCGCTCAGTGAAGGACGGCGGTGTGCTCGTTGAGGAACGCGAGATCGTGAATCAGCGGGGGGAAGTCGTGCAGTCGGGTAGGCTCACCCTGCTCCTGGCGAAGCGGCCTGCCCGATGATCGGTCTCGTCTACTACCTCTACGAGCGTCGCCTCCTTCGCCAGGTTCGCGGGGGTATGATGCCCCGTCACGTCGGGATCATCCTTGATGGCAACCGACGCTATGCCCGTGAGCGGGGGCTGGCAGACCCCCGCGAGGTCTATGGGCTTGGCGCTCGGAAGCTCGACGAGGTGCTGGGCTGGTGCGGCGAGCTAGGGATCTCCGCTGTCACCCTCTGGGTCTTCTCTACCGAGAACCTGAGCCGGTCGCCCGAGGAAGTGTCGGGGATCCTCTCCACGGTCGAGGCCAAGCTTACCCAGCTGGCCCGGGACCCGCAGATCCACCGCCGGCGCGTCCGGGTCCGGGCGGTCGGCAAGCTTGATCAGCTCCCGGACTCCACCCTGAGGGCCATTCGCCGCGCCGAGGAGGCCACTGGGACGTACGACGCCATGGTGCTGACGATTGCGGTGGCCTATGGTGGACGCGAGGAGATCGCCGACGCCGTTCGCGCGCTCCTCCGGGACAAGGCCAAGCAGGGGGAGGGGATCCAGGAGATCATCGAAGGGCTCACGCAGGAAGAGATCGGCCGCTACCTCTACGCGGCGGACCTCCCTGACCCGGACCTCATCATCCGAACGAGCGGCGAGATCCGTCTTTCTGGCTTCTTGCTCTGGCAGAGCGCCTACAGCGAGTTCTACTTCTCCGATGTCCACTGGCCGGCGTTCCGGAAGATCGACTTCCTCCGGGCTGTCCGCGCCTTCCAGCAGCGCGAGCGCCGGTTCGGGCTCTAGCCTCCCCTCCCTCGCCGGGTCGAAGGGGGGATTGCCTGTTGCGAGTCAGCGGGCTAGAATCAGGTCAGATTCCTCTCGCACTCGTCATATGCGGGTACCCGGCTCGTCAAGAAGAGGCTCTCGGTGTCCGTGATTGCTCCGCGAGTCCTGATCCTGACAGCCAGCTATGGCTCAGGCCATAACCGGGTCGCTTGGGCTGTGGCCTCCGCGGCTGCCGCTGCTGGGGCTTGCCCGCGCGTCGTTGACCACTTCCGCGAGCTGGTCCATCCTGCCTTTGACCGGCTGAGTCGAGGGCTCTATTACTGGATCCTTCGCTGGGCCCCTGCCCTCTGGGGCGGGGCCTACTGGCTGAGCGATCAGCTGCCGATCACCTCGCCGCTCCTCCTCGGGATGAACCGGCTGGGTCTGCTCGGGCTTGGCCGTCTCCTGCAGAAAGAACTCCCGGACTTCGTGGTTTCTGTCCACCCAACGCCAGCCGGCGCTCTTTCTGAGCTTCGCGCCCGCGGGTTCCCCGCCGTCCCGCACATCACCGTGTTCACCGACTTCGTCGCCCACACCCAGTGGATACACCCGGGGGTGGACTGGTACTGCGTGCCCGCCGAACCAATTAAGAACGATGTCACGGCCCGTGGAGTCCCACGCGAGCGGGTGGTCGTGACGGGGGTGCCGGTGGCGCCCGAGTTCTCGGAGCCCGTGGACCGCTCTGCGGCCCGCCTCGCCCTCGGCCTCTCCCCCCGGCTCCCAGTGCTCCTTGTCATGGCCGGCTCCCTCGGGTCCCTCGGTCGGTTGATGACCGCGGTTCGGGTCATTCGGGACTTGCCATTTTCCGTGCAAGCCTTGGTTGTGACCGGTCAGGATTCCCGGCTCGCCGCCCGTCTCAAGGAGACGCTTCGGGGGACCGGGGGACGGATCCGGGTGTTTACCTATTCGAATTCCGTGAGACAACTCATGGCCGCGTCAGACCTTCTGGTCACTAAAGCCGGCGGAGTGACGCTGGCTGAAGCGCTGGCAGCGGAGCTGCCGATCGTCTGCTTCGGCTCGCTACCCGGCCAGGAGTCTAGAAACGAGCGCTTCGCGGCAATGACCGGCGTGGCCCTCCGGGCCCACGACGCCGGCGAACTCGGGCACGTCCTTTCCCTTGCGCTCACCAACCCGGAGATCATCCGGAACCTGAGAAGAAAAATCAGGGAGATTCGCCGCCCAGACGCCGCCCGGGCCGTGCTCGAATGTCTGTCGGGCAGCGCCTTCTCGGTGGCCGAGCGAGCCTCGTGAGCGTTGCCCCGCTCTTCTTAATCCCTCCAGCCCTCTGGGCCGCCTACACCTGGGGTGCTCATCTCCTGACCCTTGGCGCCATCTGGCGCGGTCCCAACACCCATCGCCGCGTGGCCCTCACGTTTGACGATGGCCCGGACCCCGTCCACACGCCGAAGCTCCTCGACCTCCTCCAAGAGTCCGGCGCGCCCGGAACGTTTTTCCTGGTCGGACAGCGCGCCGCACGGGCTCCCGACCTCGTGCGCCGGATCGTTGACGAGGGGCATGAGATCGCTAACCACACCTGGTCTCACCGGAATCTCTGGACCTGTGGGCCGCGCGGCACCGAGCGAGAGATCGAGCGGAGCCATTGGCTGCTCACGGAGGTCGCGGGACGGCCGCCCGCGTGGTTCAGGCCGCCGTGGGGGATGGTGAACCTCGCAGCGTTCGGAGTCACCCGTCGGCTCCAAACCCCCTGTGTGCTCTGGACTATCCAGCCCGAACGGCTCCGGCCCGTGCCGCCGGAACGGCTGGCCTTGTCTGTCCTGCGCCGCGCTCGCCCTGGGGCGATCGTGGACCTCCACGACGCGGAAGGGGTCGCGGGGGCGCCAGCGCGGCTTCTTGCGGCGCTGCCTCGGATGATCTCAGGTCTCAAGGCGCAGGGTTACGAGCTGGTGTCGCTCCGCACGCTGCTCTCCGGAGCATAGCGGCGGAGAAGCTCGTTCCGCGAGATCCAGATAACGCGGGCCTCGCTGAAGCGCGGGCGCCTGGTGCCGCGGCGGCCCAGCGGGTGATAGTGCGCCAGTAGGGTTCGCTCATAGGCCGCCACGAGTCGGCTCCACACGGCACTTCTCAGCGGGAGGGTCTCGAAACCCAGCTGCTGGGTTACTTGATGGAGGATCGTGTGCGCCATGAACGCGCTGATCCCGGCGTAGCGGTCGCCCTCGGCTACCTGACGCGCCAGCTCATTGAGCGAGGCCATGCAGGTCCGCCGGAACTTGAGCCCCGCGGTCGGAGTCTCGCGACCATCTCCGTGGAGCCGCGCCACGCGCTCGTTGTTGAGGTGGAGCACCGCGATCCTGTCGCCGCGCCGAACCCGCGTACCGTCGGCCAGCACCACCGTGGGGCCACGATAGCGGGAGCGCGCGACTCGTAGCGCCGGTCCCACCTGCGCGGCAGGGTCCGTCAGGCCGTGGAGCCACCGGTAGGCGAGATCATAAACCCGCAAGAGGAGTCCGAGCACAACGCCCCCAGTTTCACACGCCCCCTGGAAGTGGGTCAAGGCATGGGGTAGAATCGGACCACCATTTTTCTGAAAAGGAGACCGCCATGAGCTTCGATCCTCGACACAAGAGCCGTACGCTGCTCGAAGGCCCGGACCGGGCCCCGGCCCGCTCCTACTTCAAGGCCGTCGGCTTCACCGACGAGGATCTGAGGCGCCCGCTGGTGGGCGTCGCCCACTGCTGGATCGAGGTAACGCCGTGCAACTGGAACCACCGGAAGCTGGCCGAGAAAGTGAAAGAAGGGATCCGGGCCGCCGGCGGGACTCCCATCGAGTTCAACACGAGCTCCATCACCGACGGCATTGCCATGGGGACCGAGGGGATGAAGGCCTCGTTGATCAGCCGCGAGGTCGTGGCGGATTCCGTGGAGCTGGTCTGTCGCGGCCACCTCTTCGATGCCCTCGTCGGTATCTCGGGGTGCGACAAGACGATCCCGGGGATGGTCATGGCGCTCGTGAGGCTCAATATTCCCGGTCTCATGCTCTACGGCGGTTCCATCATGCCCGGCGAATACGGCGGTCGGCCGATCACCGTCCAGGATGTCTTTGAGGCGGTGGGAGCGTACAACGCCGGAAAGCTGTCGGCGGAGGAGTTGTACGGGATCGAAAGCCACGCCTGCCCCGGCGCGGGAGCCTGCGGCGGCCAGTTCACGGCCAACACTATGGCCACCGCGTTCGAGATGCTCGGCATCTCCCCCATGAACGCGAACGGCGTGCCCGCGGTGGATCCCCGGAAGGAAGAGGTGACCTTTGAGTGCGGGAAGCTGGTCATGGAGCTTCTGAAGAAGGGAGTGACGCCCCGGCGAATCATTACGCGCAAAGCGCTCCTCAACGCCATTGCCGGTGTGATGGCCACCGGCGGCTCCACCAACGCGGTGCTCCACCTGCTCGCTGTGGCCAGCGAGGCTGGCGTCAGGCTCTCGATCGACGACTTTGACCGGATCGCACGCAAGACTCCGGTGCTGGCTGACCTCAAGCCCTGGGGGCGCTTCACCGCGCCGGATATGTACAAGGCTGGCGGAATGGCGCTGGTGGCCAAGCGGCTTCTCGACGCGGGGCTTCTGAGCCCGGACGAGATGACGGTCACCGGGCGCACCATCGGGGAGGAGGCGCGCGCGGCCCGCGAAACGCCGGGGCAGAAGGTGATCTGTCAGCTCTCGAGCCCGCTCAAGCCCACTGGAGGGCAGGTGATCTTGAAGGGAAGCCTGGCTCCCGAGGGGTGCGTGGCGAAAGTGGCGGGCCACGAGCGCCTGGTTCACCGGGGCCCGGCGCGGATCTTCAACCGCGAGGAGGACGCCTTCGCCGCGGTCAAATCCAAAAAGATCAAGCCCGGGGACGTGATCGTGATCCGCTACGAGGGGCCCAAGGGCGGACCCGGGATGCGCGAGATGCTGGCCGTGACCAGCGCCCTCATGGGAGCCGGCCTCGGCGACTCGGTAGCGCTGATGACCGATGGCCGCTTCTCCGGCGCGAGCCACGGCTTCATGGTGGGGCATGTGGCCCCTGAGGCAGCGGTGGGTGGACCTATCGCGGCGCTCAGGAATGGTGACACGATCGTCATTGACATCAAGCGGCGACGGCTCGATGTGGAAATCTCTCAGGCCGAGCTTCGAAAGCGCCTCCGTGCCTGGAAGCCGCCGAAGCCCCGGTACGCGACTGGCGCCATGGCGAAGTACGCGCGTCTGGTTTCCTCGGCCGCCCAAGGGGCCATCACCGGCTGAAGGATTGCGCGAAAACACTTGGGTGGTGAGTAGCCCGGGGAGGGCATTCATGTGTGGCATCGTCGGCTTCTTTGACAAGCGCCCGGACGCGGGTATCCGCGCCGAAGGCGTGGGTGCGCCGGTCGGCAAGATCCTCCTCTCGATGCTCACGGCGCTGGGACGGCGAGGCCCGGATTCTGCGGGCGCAGCCCTTTATGGGAATCCGCCAGGGCTCGTGGTGCGGGTCAAGCTCGGCGAACGCGACGACCTGGCTCCACGGGCAGCCGAAGTCATGGAGCGTGCGCGTACCCTCACACAGGTCACCTCCACCGAGGTCCAGGGCCACTACCTGCGCCTAGCGGTGGAGGCAGTCGGGGACGTTCGAGCCTTCGAGGCGGCCCTGGAGACGGTCCACCCGGAGGTCGAAGTCGTGAGCGTGGGGCGGCGCCTGGAGATCATGAAAGAGCTGGGCGCCCCCGCTAACCTGGAGCCTACCTTCGGGCTGTCGGCCTTCCACGGGAGCCACGGGATTGGCCACACTCGCCTCTCCACCGAGAGCCGGGTTGACCTCTCCCACTCCCAGCCCTTCTGGGCTCATGGGACTCTCGACCTCGCTGTGGTCCACAACGGGCATATCACGAACTACCACAAGCTCCGTCGGCGCTACGAGCAGCGGGGTATTCGCTTCTACACGGACAACGACTCGGAGGTGATCGCCATCTACCTGGCCGGCCGGATGGCCCAGGGACTGCCCTTCGAAGAAGCGCTTCGTGCTTCGGTGAGAGACCTGGATGGCAGCTTTTCGTATCTCGCCGCGACTCGAGACGCCCTTGGCTATGCCAAGGACCCCTTCTGCCTCAAGCCCCTCATCGTCGCGGAGACCGCGGAGTTCGTCGCCCTGGCCAACGAGGAACTTGCGCTCAGCACTACTTTTGAGGGGAAGCTTCAAACCCGGGAGCCCTCAAGCCGGCAAGTCCGAGTCTGGGTTCTCCCTGCCCAGAGCCGACGGCAGGCCGCCTAAGGGCTGACCGTGGGTGCCGTGGACTGCGAGGGGAAAACCACCCGGGAGATCAACCGGGAGATCCACCGACAGATCGAGGCGGGAGAGTGGGAAATTACCCTCCTCAACCCGAAGGCGCGCCACAACTTGGCAGTAGCGATTCTCCGGCCGGTGAGGATCGTCATCGACGGGAGCGTCGGGTACTATGGCGCCGGAATGATCGACGGCCCCACGGTGGAGATCCGGGGCTCGGCGGGATGGGGGTTGGCGGAGTCCATGATGGCCGGCACCGTGATCGTGGACGGCAACGCCGGGAATGGCGCGGCGGCCTCGATCCGCGGAGGCACCGTGGTAATCAGGGGGGATGCCGCCGCCCGTGCGGGGATCTCGATGAAGGGCGGCTGTCTCATCATCCAGGGGAACGCTGGCTACATGACCGGTTTCATGGCCCAGAAGGGGACCATCGTCATCCTCGGCGATGCTGACGAGGCTTTGGCTGACTCGATGTATGAAGCGGAAATTTTCATCGCCGGCCGGATAACCGAGCTGGGAAACGACGCGGTGATCCACGAGCCCACCGCCGCGGAACTGGCTGCCCTCAACACGACCGTGAGCAAGTTCGGTCTCAGCGTGCCCAAAACCCTTAAGAAGGTCGTTGCCGGCCGCAAGCTTTGGAACTTTGACAAGAAGGACTTTGAACTGTGGAAGCAAGCTCTGTAGGCGAGGGGCCGGTGCTCCGGCCCAGCGGGATCTTCTCGCCCGACATCATCGAGGAGATCCAGGTCAAGGCGGAGCTGGGGCGCTACCGGATCCGAGGATTCGGGACCTTGCGCGGTCGCCCGCTCCCGTCCTTTGACGATCTCACCTTCCTCACCTGCACGCTCACCCGCGTCCCTCTGGAAGGGTACCGGGAGAAGTGCAGCACCAAGACCGTGCTGGGCAGTCGCTTCGCCGCGCGCCCAATCGAGCTCGAGATCCCCGTGATGATCACGGGAATGAGCTACGGCGCCCTCTCCTACAACGCCAAAGTCGCCCTGGCCCAAGGGGCCTCAAGGGCGGGGACGTCCACCACCACCGGAGACGGCGGAATGTTGCCGGCGGAGCGTGAGCACTCGAAAGTGCTCATCTACGAGGTCCTCCCGAGCCGCTACGGGATGGATGTGCATGACCTGAAGGTGGCCGACGGGATCGAGCTCACTGTGGGGCAGGGAGCCAAGCCGGGCACCGGCGGTGTGCTGCTCGGCTCCAAGGTCTCTGCCGAGATCGCGCGGATGCGGGACCTGCCAGAGGGTGTGGACCAGCGGAGCCCAGCCCGCCACCCCGACTGGCTCGGCCCTGACGACATGATCATCAAGATCGAAGAGCTCCGCGAGGCCACGGACTGGCAGGTCCCCATCTTCGTGAAGATGGGGGCCACGCGCGTCTACGATGATGTGAAGCTCGCCGCCAAGGCCGGCGCCGACGTGATCGCAGTGGACGGGATGGAGGGGGGCACCGGCGCCTCGCCCGAGCTTCTCCAGGACCACACCGGGATCCCCACCCTGGCGGCGGTCTCGGAGGCGCGGAGGGCGCTGGAGGAGATGGGTCTCTATGGCGAGGTCCAGCTCATCATCGCCGGAGGGATCCGGAGCGGAACCGACGCGGCCAAGGCCCTGGCCCTGGGCGCCGACGCTGTCTACATCGGCACCGCAGCCCTGATCGCCCTCAACTGCAACAAGCCCCTCTACGTGGAGGATTACAGAGCGCTCGGCACCGAGCCCTACGCCTGCCACCACTGCCACACCGGCCGCTGCCCGGTCGGGATCACCACCCAGGACCCTGAGCTGATGAAGCGCCTGCCGATCCCTGAGGCAGCGGAGCGCGTCGCGAACTTCCTCCATGCGATGACGCTGGAGATCCAGATGCTGGCTCGGGCCTGCGGCAAGGCCGATGTCCACGACCTGGAGCCCGAGGATCTGCGGGCCCTGACCGTCGAGGCGGCGGCCATCACCGGGATCCCGCTCGTCGGGACCAACTGGGTCCCCGGGCGAGAGCACACCCGATGACGTTCCCTAGATTGGAACGGCGCGAGCCGGATCGAGTCCCCACCGTCGAGGCCAACGCCGAGGCCCTTCGCCGGATCATGGCCGCGCAGCCCATCCTCGTGGACCTAAAACTCGCGGGCGAGGTGATTCCTGAACTCGCCGAGCATGACCTTCTGCACGCGGCCGCTGACCATGGCGGCGGGCAAGGCCACGATGGAATCGGCCCAGGGAATCCCCGGGTCAACGGTGGTCACGTGCGTCTCGGCCAATGGTGTCAGATTCGGGATCAAGGTGAGCGGGCTCGGCGACCAGTGGGTGACCGCCCCGGTGCCGGTCGTTCAGGGGCGGTTCTTCGAAGGCTACGGCCCTGAGGACGCCAACCCGGTGATCGGCGACAGCGAGATTGCCGAGACCATGGGCCTCGGCGCCTTCGCCATGGCCGGGGCGCCAGCCCTGGCCCGGTACGTAGGCGGGACCCCCGAAGAGGCCACGCGCCTTGCGCTTGAGATGTACTCGATCACGCTCGCCGAGCATCCGCGCTTTACGATTCCCGCGCTCGGGTTCCGCGGCACCCCGACGGGAATCGACGCG
>CAYFIG010000028.1:8435-13093 GCA_964342905.1 uncultured bacterium | reverse complement strand
ACGGGACCGTCGTCATCTTGGCCCCCACCTTCTCGAAGAACCGGACCGTGATGTCATCCACCGTCCCATAGCCGGTTGCGGCCACGCGGATCTTGCCCGGGTTTTCTTTGGCCGCGCTCAGGAGGTCGCGGATAGTTTTGTATGGGCTGTCTGCTTTCACGAAGAAAAACGAGTCGGCCACCTGGGTCCGGGCAATCCACTCGAAGTCGTCGATCGAATACTTGGCCAGGCCCATGGGGATCGTGGCCAGCGTGTCCATGATGTAGGTCGCGAGCGTGTAGCCATCGGCCTTCCCCGCCTGGAGCTGGCCGAGCCCGGTGTTCCCGGAAGCCCCGGGGGCATTCGAGACGGGGATGGCGACCCCGAGAATCGGTTGCATGTGCTGGCCGATCGTTCGGGCCATGGCGTCCGCGCCCCCGCCGGTCCCCCACGTCACGATGAAGTCGATGGGCCGGGATGGATACTTCTCCTGGGCGACCAAGGGGAGAAAAGACAAACCCACGAGAGCTGTTGCGGCTAGGACGAGTGCGAGCCGCCTCGAGTACGTCATTGCACGCCTCCTGTTAGGTTTTTGAGTTGCGCTCGATGGCTATGGCTGGGCCACCCAGCCTTGCAGCCCTCGGATCACCAGCGCGGCCCCGTTGACGCCAAGGAGCCCTAGGATGACCCTGCGGAAGAGTACCCCCGCCGGCAACACGCGACGGAGCAGCATCCCCACGAGGAACCCGCCCACTGCGACCGGCAACGAGACAAGATAGAGGCCCAGAACCCCTCCTGTCCAGTAGCCGGAGTAGGCATAGGCGATGCTGCGAAAGATGTCAGACAGAAGCGCAGTCGCCGAAAAGGCGACGACGAATGTCCCTCGATCCAGCCCGAGGTTCGTCAAGTATGCCACAATGGGTGGCCCTCCGGTTCCCAGCCACCCCTGGAGAAGCCCCGAGGTGAGCCCGACCAATCCCCCGGTTGCCGGGACGGCCGCTCGCCAGGGGCGGCCTCGGCCTCCTCGGAGATCTGTGCGCAAGGAATACGTGACGAACACGAGAACCACAAACCCAAGCGCCAATCGTCCTCCCCAAGGAGCCGCCACCGACAACAAGAGGCTCCCGACCGCGATCCCGATGCAGAGTGACAGGAGGAAGCCGGGCGTAAACACCGGAACTGCCCGCATGATCTTCCACCGGAGCAGCTCCCGGTGCTCGTAGAGGAGCCAGGGGTGAAGCGTGCCTGCGAGGAGCGTGACCACGGGTACAACCAGCTGAGGGGGATGGACAAGAGCCAGGGCGCCGGTAGCGAACAGGGCAAAGGCGAATCCCGCAAACCCGAGACTCATCCCCCCGATCCCGACCCCAAGCGTTGCGACCAGCTCAAGTTCCACTTCGGCGCTCGTCCCTCCGTGTCGCCCAGCGCCCGGTTTTAGCCGACCCGACTCTCGTCCCGCAGCGCGCGGCGGAGCATCTTGCCGGTCGCACTCACCGGCAGCTCGTCGCGGAACTCGACGACCCGGGGAACCTTGTAGCCGGTCAAGCGCGCCTTGCAGAAGGCGAGAAGCTCGGCCGGAGCCACGCGCCCCCGGTGCTCCACCTTGAGCACCACGCAGGCCTTGACCACCTCGCCCCGGTAAGAGTCCGGCTGGCCGACCACAGCCACCATCCTCACCGCTGGATGGCCGTAGAGCACCTCCTCAACCTCGCGGGGCCAGACCTTGAAGCCGGCAGTGTTGATCTGATCCTTCAGTCGGTCCACGATGATGAAGTACCCTTCAGCGTCCATCCGCGCCACGTCGCCGGTGTGGAACCATCCTCCGGCTAGGGCCCGCGCCGTCTCCTCCGGACGATTCCAGTAGCCCCTCATGACCTGAGGCCCGCGGATCAGCAGCTCTCCCGGTTCCCCCGCGGGGAGGTCAGCCCCAGTCTCCAGGGCGACGACTTTGGCGTCGGTGTCCGGCAGCGGAATCCCGATGGACCCGGGCTTCGCCCTAAGAAGGGGATTGGCATGGGTGAGAGGGCTGGTCTCAGTGAGGCCGTAGCCTTCGATCAATACCTCGTGGCCCACCAGCTCATCGAAGGAGGCCTTCACGCTCGGGGGGAGCGGGGCTGCGTTGGTCCGGCAGGCGCGAAGCGATGAGTAGTCCACCCGCCGGCTCTCCTCGTGGTTCAGCAGCGCGATGAACATGGTGGGGACGCCGAAGAGTCGGGTGGCCCTGAAGCGCTCCACCACCCGGGCGACGCTCACCGGGTTGAAACGTCTGAACACCAGGATCGTGGCTCCCGCGTAAAGCGGCACATTCATCACCCCGGACATCCCCCCGCTGTGAAACATCGGAAGCGCCCCGATGCAGGTCTCTTCCCCGGGCTCGAAGGCGTACCACTCCGCGAACTGAATGGTGTTTGCCACGATGTTTCGATGGGTCAACATCGCGCCCTTCGGCACCCCCGTCGTTCCGCCCGTGTAGAGGAGGACCGCGATGTCGTTGTCGGGGTCCACCGAGGCAGGGGAAACTCCCCGCGCGCGCTCGCACAGAAGGTCCCCGAACGGAAGACTGCCGGGAGGGCGCGCGCCGTCGGTCTCTCCCGCAACGATCAGCGGGATGCCGAGGCGTGAGGCGACCGCTGCGGCGATAGGCGCTCCCGCTCCCGCTGCGACGAGAAGCCGCGGGGCAGCATCGGTGGCCTGAGCGGCCAGCTCTCGCTCAGTCAGCAAAGGGTTGATCGGGACGACCGTCGCCCCAAGGAGCCAGGTGGCGTAGAAGCTGACGACCAGCTCAGGGCCGTTCGGCAGGCAGAGAGCGACGCGGTCACCCTTGACGATCCCAAGCCGCCTGAACCCCGCGGCGACAGCCTGGGCCGAGTTCCAGAGCGCCTCGTAAGTGAGGGCGCTCAGCTCAGCGCCCGTCTCGTGATCCAGGATCCTGAGGGCGACCCGGTGGGAGAAGCGTTGGAGGTTCCGCTCCAGAATCCACCAGGCCGGAACCGGAGGGTAAGCCAGCGAGGTGGGGAGATGCGAGGGCCAGGCCCGGTGCCAGGAACGCACCGGAGAGGCCGTCTCGGCGAGAGCCGAGCCAGGCGGGGTCGAGACGCGGTCCACGCGCGGGTTCCGATCAGAACGAGCGAGGCCGGGCCGAGCGCGCCACCGCTTCCAGGTGATAGCCGAGGTCCAACGCCTTCAGGTTCTGCTCGTGAAAGCGCGGGATCACCTCCAGCATGGCCTTTTTCATCGCCTCGAAGTCCATCCCCGCCAGGCGGGTCAGGGCTCCGAGCATGATCATGTTCGCGAAGAGGACATTCCCGAAGTGCTCCTTGGCCAACGCCGTGGCCGGGATCGCCGCGTGGCGGTCCGGAGCGTCGGAGCGGACCTCCTCCACCATCTCGGGATCATACAGAATCTTGCCCGGGCAAAGGCCGTAGAACTTCTTGTAGGCGGGGGCGGAGAAGGCCACGAAGACATCAGCGTGTTCGACCACCGGGCTGTCCACGTACTCCGGCGAGATAACGAGCTGGGCCCGGACATAGCCTCCCCGGGTCTCGGTGCCGTGGCTCTTCAGCATGGTGACCCGGTGGCCCTGGTTGATGGCGCAGAGGCCGAGGATCTGGGCCATCCGGATTACGCCCTGGCCGCCAAACCCGCTGATCAGGATCTCGCTCCGCCGACGCGCAGCTTTCTCGGAGGGAACTGGCTCAGCCGCCGCTTGTCTAGTCATCGATGACGCCCCCCTCGACACGTTCCACCTGAGCGCTACTCGCGGGCGTCGCGCCGACCCGCCTGACGAGGTCCTGGAGAACCCTGGAGAACTCGGGCCGGCTGTTGGAGGCGTCGTGCTTGATGCCCGTCTCCCAGGTGAAATCGGTGGGCTTGCCGTCCACCGTCCGACCCTGGGTGTGCTCCCAGATCCACTCAAGGTTCTTGAGGGTGTCGCGGGTCCCGAGGGCGTAGGCCCCGAAGTTTTCGTTACACGGGAAGCGAACGTGAACGAAGGAGAAGCCGTCATTCTGGAGCGCCTTCTTGACGATCTTGACGGTCTGGTGCCACTGGGTCGCCGTGGTCTCGGCCACGAAGGTCGCCCCCGCTGCCTTGACCACCTCGCACGGATCGAAGGACGGCTCCATCATGCCGTAGGGGCTCGAGTTCGTCACGTACCCCGCCGGGGTCGTGGGGGAAAACTGCCCGCCCGTGGATTCGTACCCCATGTTGTCCTCGCAGATCACGGTGACCCCAAGGTTGCGCCGGGCCGCGTGGATCAAATGCGAGGTGCCAATAGCGGCCGCATCGCCGTCGCCGACTACGATCAGGTACTTCTTGTCCGGCTGGGCGACCTTAAGCCCGGTAGCCACGGCCAGCGCCCGCCCGTGAGTCGCCCCGAAGTTGTCCCCTCCCCAGGTGGCAAAGGTCTGGCGCCCCACGCACCCAATGCCGGTGCCAAAGATCACGTCCTCCTGCTTGAGTCCCAGCTCGTCAATGGCCTGCAGCAGCCAGTTCTCGATCATCCCGATGCCGCAGCCGTGGCAGGCCTTAGTGGGGATCTGGCTCGGCCTCAAGTACTTCTGCGCCAGCTTATTCATTTCCCGTGTCTCCTTTTCGAGCGCGGGCTTTGCAAGGTCGTCTTCGCCACGGAGACGATGAGCCTCGGGATCCACATGCCGGCCAAGAGCGTGGTCCTCCAG
>CAYFIG010000028.1:3430-8425 GCA_964342905.1 uncultured bacterium | reverse complement strand
AGCGCGGGCTTTGCCCGCGCAAGCCTCGGGGGGAGGCCTCGGAGGGGAGCTCCGCCCCCCTCCGAGTTATCTAAACCTCCGTCCAGATGTAGGGCAGCTCCGGAATCCGGCCGCGTCGGGCCACGCCCTCGAGGGCAGTCATGACCTCGGCCACCGTGTGAAGCTCGGCGCTTTTGCCCATAAAGTAAACCTTCCGCTTGTCGGGAGCCGCGCGCATGACCTCCCTGACCAGCTGACCGTCGTAGTTCAGCTCGCACACCAGGTAGCGCGCGTCCCGGCTGAACAGCTCATCAGGGAAGGGCCAGAGCGAGATCAGCCGGAGGAAGCCAGCCCGGAGACCCCGGCTGCGCGTCTCCAGAACCGCGGTCTTGACCGTCCGGGACGCGGCACCGTAGGCCACGGCGATGACCTCCGCGTCCTCCACCCCCACGGCCTCATAGCGCAGGATCTGGTCCCGGTGGTGCCGAATCTTATTGACGAGCCGGTAGGTCTGGGCCCACTGGGCCTCCATCTCTTCGATGTCGTAGCCCTCCTCGGTGTGGGTGTAGGCCGAGACGCAGACGCCAGTCCCCTTGCCGATCACGTTCGGCGGCACGTCGATGGTGTCTGAGTTGAGGGGATAGAACGGCATTGCCAGGTTGAAGCGGCGCGGGACGACGATCTCAGCAAGGTTCCCATAGTCATGAGGCAGGAAGAGGTCCTCGAACATGTCCGAGATCACCTGATCTGTCAGGATGGTAACCACCGTTCGGAACCGCTCCGCAAGATTAAAGGCATCAATGGTCAACCAGAAGCTCTCCTGCACGCTGTTCGGCGACAGCACGATCGTCTCAATGTTCCCCCCGTGACTGCAGTAGCGGGCCACGTAGAACTCCCCCTGCCCGGGTGCCCCGGTGATCCCGCTGATGGGTCCCACCCGCATGGCGTCCACCACCACAACCGGAATCTCGTTGGTGATGGCCCAGCCGTACGCATCGTGCATCAGCGTGTAGCCGGGACCCGAGGTCGCCGTCATGGCCTTGAGCCCGCCCAGGCTTGCTCCGGCGCACATGTGCATCCCGGCCAGCTCGTCCTCAGCCTGCAGGTAATACCCTCCCACCTGCGGGAGGCGCTTGGACATGTGCTCGGCGATGTCCGTGGCAGGGGTGATGGGGTATCCCGCGAAGACTGTGCAACCGGCGGCGATGGCCCCTTCGGTCAGGGCGTAGGTGCCGGCCTCCAGGAGCCGACGCCCCTCGGTGTAGCGCTTCTCCCACTCCGCCCACGGCGCAACCAGCCGCTCCGTCAACGCGATCTCTCCCACGGCCATGATGATTCCTCCCTAGCCAGCCATGGCCGGCTCGGCAGCCGGCTTGGGGGCCACGTTGATGCAGAAATCCGGACAGATCTGGTAGCAGAGCATGCAGCCGATGCAGTTTTCCTCATGGACCACGTACATCGGAAACCATCCGAGCTTGTTCGCGGTCTTCCGCCAAGCGAACACATCCACCGGGCAGATCTGGAGACAGAACCCACACGCCTTGCACATCTCCTCGCTGAGGATGACTTCCCACTTGCCGGCGTTCTGGGTAATCTGCTTCTTGTCAGGCTTGAAGAGGGGCATGGGACTCTCGAGCTAAGGCGCGACGGCCGCCACGGGTCCCCGGGAGATTACCTTCAGCACGATTTCCTTGGCGTTGGCGATATGGGCCCGAGCCAGCCGCTCCGAAGCTTCAGGATCGTGAACCCGGATCGCTTCAAAGATCTCGCGGTGCTCGCGGTACGCATCGGCCAGCCGGTTCGGGGTGGTCAGCAGCACGGGGTGAAACCGTTGGATCGAAAGTCGCACCACCGACAGGAGGGCCCGAAGCCGACCGTTGCCGCTGGCCCGGAAGATCTCATCGTGGAAGGCCACGTGGGCAACGAACCAGGTGTGAGCGTCCTGCCTTGCCAGGCAATCCTTCATCTGGGAGAGGTGCCGCTTCAGGTCCCGGAGCCCCTGCTCGGTGATCCTCTGGGCAGCCAGCCGGGCGGCAAGGCCATCCAGGACCTCGCGCACATCGTAGAGCTCCACCGCCTCGTCCAGGTTAAGCAGGGCCACCCGGAGCCCGCCGCGCGGGAGGAGTTCGATGAGCCCTTCCTGCTCCAGCTTCATCAAGGCTTCGCGGAGCGGGGTTCGGCTGATACCGAGCTGGGTCGCCAGCTGTACCTGCCTGAGCCGGGTCCCTGAGGAAAGCTCCCCGTTCAGGATCGCCTCTCGGAGAGCTCGAGCAGCTTCGTCGACCAGCCTCGTCCGCTTTAACGGAGTGACGGGCGATCTTTGTGTTGCGTTAGGCATTTACCAAGCAAACCTTTGGCAGAGATTCTGAATTCTGTATGCAGAATACAGGCTGATATGATCTCCTGTCAAGGTGAAAATTCGGGGTCGTTACGCCGTTGAACCTCCGCTACGCGCTGCGATAGAGCTTGGTGAGGACAAACTCCCGGTGCCCCTGCACCTCCGCCGCCGTGAGCCTGCCCGAGGCCGTGCGAACGAGCATGGCCATGGCGGCGTCTCCCGCCTGCTCCAGCGTCAGCTCCTGCCGCAAGAGACCGGTCACGTCCACGTCTATGTGCTCACTCATGGTCGCCACGGTCCGCGGGTTCCCGGAGATCTTAATCACCGGCAAGATCGGGTTCCCGATAATATTTCCCTGACCCGTCGTGAAGAGATGGACCTGGGCCCCGGCCGCCGCGAAGAGGGTGACACATTCGGCCGCGGCGGAGGAGGTGTCCATGTAGTAGATCCCACGCTTTCCGCCGGGTGCCTCGGCGGACTTCAGCACCCCGACCACCGGTCGGGTTCCGGTCTTGGCAATGTTCCCGAGCGCCTTTTCCTCGATGGTGCTGAGACCTCCTTCGATGTTTCCCTGGGTCGGCTGGGAGCCGAGCAAGTTGGCGCCCTGGGCCTCGATGAACGCCAGGTAGCTGTTAAAGGCGTCCAGGAATTGCTCGCGAAGCTCAGGGGTGGCCATTCGGGCAGCCACCAAGTGCTCCCCCCCCGTCATCTCCGAGGTCTCCCCGAAGAGCACGTTGGCCCCCATGTCTGCGAGCCGATCCACCGCCACCCCGACAGTCGGGTTGGAGGCGAGCCCCGTCGTGGTGTCCGACTCGCCGCACTTGATGCTCACCGTCAGCTCGGAGAGATCCACCGACTCTCGCCGGAATTCCGAGGTGGCTTGCAGGAACTCGGCGGCCTTGCGCGCGGCCATCTCGATGGTCTTGAGATCCCCATGCCGCTCGATGGAGAAGCCCGCCACTCGCTTGCCGGTCTCCGCGATTCCGTCGACGACCTTCCGGGTCCAGTTAGGCTCGATCCCGATCACCACGGCCGCGGCTACGTTCGGGTTCTTGCCGGCCCCGATCAGCGTGCGGAACGTCAGGGCGAGATCCTCGCCGAACTGCAAGCGGCCGTAGGGGTGGGGCAAGGCCAGGGTCCCAGGGATGAGGGCGGCCACCCCCTCCGCGGCACGGTTGGAAAGATCGTCCACCGGCAGAATGATCACGTGGTTGCGCACTCCCACCTGCCCGTTCTGCCTGCGATATCCAAGAAAGTTCCGTGACTGCATGTTGGTCACCGCTCCTCTCATGCAATCCGCCCGCCGGTGGCTACTGAACTGCGCCACCGCACGCTGCGGAGGTTGTGGACGTGTACATGTTGCCCATGGGCGATGTCGGCCAGGGCCTCACCGATGACCTCACCGTATTCGATCACCCGCTCGCCGCGGGCGATGGGCCGGAGCGCCAGCTTGTGACCGAGCGGGATAGGATCACGGACAGTCACCTCGAGCACCGAGTTGTCGCGGAGCACCATCCCCGTCGCGCGGGTACCCGCAGGGATCTCCTCCACGGCAACCCCGACGGCATCGCCGGGAGCGTGCACCAGAAATTTGTGTGGCATATGGTTCTCCTTCAGGGCGTTCTATCAGATGCCGAGCTTGGCATAGATGTCGGCGAGGCGGCGATGGGCTTCGCTGAGCACCTCGGCATAGAGATTCCCGCCGTGAGCATCCATGGCCACGGTCAGCGGCCCGAGCCCACGCACCCGGAACTTCCAGAAGCACTCGGGCATCAGGTCCTCCCACCAAACCTCCTCAATGGCCTCAATCTGGGTGGTCTCCAGGGCCGCGGCCCCGCCGGTGATTGCGAGATAGACGCCGCCAAACCGCTGGAAGTGCCTGAGGCTCTCTGCGGAGAGACCGCCCTTGCCGATGATGGCACGGACGCCATAGCGCTCGAGGAGCGGACCGGTAAAGCGGTCCATCCTCATGCTCGTAGTCGTCCCCACCGAGACGGGCTCATAGCGTTGTCCCACTTTCTTCACGTTCGGGGCGGGCGCGCGGATGGCTCTCGCGTTCGTAGGCCCGGGCTAGGGCCGCCTTGACATCCGGCGGCAGGACCTTTAGCGCCCGGATGTACAACTCCTTGGCGGTCTGGGTCACCAGCTTCGCATCAATTGTCGCCATGCGCCGTCCTAGCCGACGATCTCGCTGATCTGCACCTGGGGCTGAATGTTGGTGTAGTTTGGCACGTCGCCCATAATCTCCTTGCCGTGGGTCCCTATCGCGTTCTGAAAGTCAGCGACCGAGTTGAAGTAGAGGTGGGCGATGTAGACGAACGGCGCCGGAGCGCTCGGCGCGCCTCCCGCAACGCCCTTGTCGACCTCGGCGCGCAGGAGCCCGGCGCCTCCGAGCCGCTCTCGCACCATGGGCATGTGCTTCTGCATGTAGTACGCCGCATCGAACTTCTTGCCTTCTCCCATTGGGTATAGAACTGACACGCGGATCATAGGCGCCTCCTTGCGATCGGTTTATTCCCGCTGAGGACAACCACCGAGGCCGGTCGCACCTGCCAATCAGTGCTTCTCGGCCTTCTCCTTCTCGGCCTTGGTGGCGGCGATGATCTCTTCTAGGGAGTGACGGAGGAGCGGCTCACCACCGGTGAAGCGCACCTGGCGAATACCGAGCTTTTCCACGA
>CAYFIG010000028.1:0-3420 GCA_964342905.1 uncultured bacterium | reverse complement strand
CGATGATCTTCTCCGCGAGGAACGCGGGCACTTCCTCGTAGTGGGAGAACTCCATGGAGTAGGCGCCGCGCCCGCCAGTCATCGAGCGGAGGGAGGGCTCGTAGTTCAGCATCTCCGCCATCGGGACCTGCGCCTTCACCGAGGCGGTCTCACCAGCCGACTCCATCCCCACGATTCGCCCGCGCCGCCCGTTGAGGTCACCGATCACGTCGCCGGTCTGGTCGGTGGGGGCCGTGACCTCCACGTTCATGATGGGCTCCAGGATGATGGGATGGGCCTCCTGGACGCCCTTCTGAAGCGCGAGGGAGCCGGCAATCTGAAAAGCCAGGTCGGAAGAATCGACTTCGTGATAGGAGCCGTCGGAGAGGGTGACACGGACGTCCACCACGGGGTAGCCTGAAATCACCCCGCGCTTCATGGCGTCGCGCACGCCCTTCTCCACCGAGGGGATGTAGTTGTGCGGCACGGCACCGCCAAAGATGTCGTCCACAAACTCAAGGCCAGCGCCGCGCTGGAGCGGCTCGAGCTTGAGCCAGACATCCCCGTACTGACCGCGGCCGCCGGTCTGCTTCTTGTATTTCCCCTGCACCTCAGCGCGACCCTTGATGGTCTCCTTGTAGGGAATGCGCGGCGGCAGGAGGTTGACGTCCACGTTGAACTTGCGCTTCATCCGCTCCACGATCACCTCCACGTGGAGCTGGCCCACGCCGGACACCAGGAGTTGCTTGGTCTCCGGGTCGTAGTGAGAGCGGACCGTGGGGTCCTCCTCGGCGATCCGGGCCAGGGCGTTACTGATCTTCTCCTCGTCGCCCCGGCTCTTGGGCTGAATGGCGTAGGAGATCGCCGGCTCGGGGAAGACGATCCGGGGCAGGAGGAAAGGGTTGGCCTCGTCGGTGAGACTGTCGCCGGTCAGGGTTTCCTTCAACTTGGCAACGACCCCGATTTCTCCCGGCCCCAACGCCTCGACCGGCTTCTGGGTCTTTCCCTGGAGCCAGGCGACCTGCCCGAGCCGTTCTCGGGTTTCCTTCGAGGCGTTGTAGAGCTGGGAATCAGCCTTCACAGTGCCCGAGTAGACGCGGAAGAGCGAGAGCTTGCCCACATGGGGATCGCTCAGGGTTTTGAAGATCAGCGCCGAGACGGGGGCTTTGGGGTCTGGCCGACGGGTCGAAGCCGCCTTGGTCTTGAGATCCGTCCCCTCCACCTCGCCACGGTACGCGGGAGATGGGACCGATTCGACGATGAGATCGAGGAGCGGGTGAGTGCCGATGTTCTTAGTGACCGAGGTGGCGAGGACCGGGATAATTTTCCCCTCGGAAATCCCCTTGCTGAGGGCCTTGAGCATTTCGCCCTCGCCCAGGGCTCCCGCCTCCAAGTATTTGGCCAGGAGGTCGTCGTCGGTCTCCGCCGCCGCCTCGACTAACTTCTCCCGATACTCCTTGGCCTGGGCACCGAGATCGCCAGGGATCTCGGCTTCCTGGGGCTTCCCGTCCGCGTAGAGGACCGCCTTCAGCCTCACCAGGTCCACGACACCCTTGAAGGCGGACTCAGCCCCAACCGGGAGCTGCAGCGGGGTCAGCCGCCCCTTGAGCCGCTTCCCCAAGGACTCCAGGGTACGCCAGAAGTCGGCCCGCTCCCGGTCCATCCGATTCACCACCACCAGGCGGGGGAGATTGTACTCAGCGGCAAACTTCCAGACCTTCTCCGTCTGGACCTGCAAGCCGGCCACCGCGTCGACCACTACGATGGCAGCGTCCACCACCCGGAGCCCGGCCCGCGCGTCCCAGATGAAGTCGCCGTAGCCGGGCATGTCCACCAGGTTCAGCCGGTGCCCCTGCCAGTCGCAGTAGGCCACCGAGGTGTTGAGGGAGATCTTGCGCTTGATCTCGTCAGGGTCGAAGTCGGTGGTCGTTGTCCCGTCGTCCACGCGGCCCAGACGGCTCGCGGCCCCGGCAGAGAAGAGGATGGCCTCTACCAGCGACGTCTTCCCGACGCCGCCGTGGCCGACAAAACCGACGTTCCTGATTTTGGTGATCTCGATCGGCATGCCCGCCGTCTCAAAATGACGGCTGAAATGCTACCACAGGACCCCACGACTCGCCAGAGGGCGATCTGCCTCATTAAAAGTGTTACCGAACTTGGGGTCGGTGCCTCATAAATCGGGTTACCAAACTCTTCGGCAAAAAAGGAGGCACCGTGACCCGACTGGCCCGAGAGGAGTACGCGGCGGCGCTCAGAGCGCGGTACCACGCGGCGGGGAAGCAGGAGCGAGGACGGATCTTGGATGAGTGTTGCCGCACCACGGGGTGTCATCGGAAGGCGGCGATCCGCCTGCTTCGCCGCACCCCCGTGCGGCGTGCTGGGCGCCGGGGTCGGCCCCGGCGGTACGGGCCCGAGGTGATCCCGGTGCTGACCCGGCTCTGGGAGCTGAGCGATCGGCCGTGCTCCAAGCTCCTGGCGCCCGGGCTGCCGACGCTGGTCGGGGCCTTGGAGCGGCATGGGGAACTCACGCTCGCCCCGCAGGTCCGGGTCCAGCTGCTCGCGGTGAGTCCGGCCACCATCGACCGACTGCTGGGGCCCGTGCGGCGTCGCCTCGGCCGCCAGCCGCGCCGCCCGGCCGCCGCCCAGGCAACCCTCAAAGGGCAAATCCCGCTCCGCACCTTTGGCGAGTGGCACGCCGTCGCCCCGGGCTCCCTCCAAGGGGATCTGGTCCTGCACTGCGGCGAAAGCACCGCCGGCTTCCACCTCACCACCCTCGTCGGCGTCGACGTCGCCACGAGCTGGACTGAGCTTGAGGCCGTCTGGGGTCTCGGCCAGCAGCGCGTCGGCACCGGCGTCCACCATCTCCGCCAGCGCCTGCCCTTCCCCCTCCGCGAGTGGCATAGCGACAACGGCAGCGAATTCATCAACGACGGGCTGGTCGCCTGGTGCCGCCGGGAGGGGATCCGCTTCACCCGCGGGCGCGGCTATCGCAAGAACGACCAGGCCTGGGTGGAGCAGAAAAACGGCTTCGTCGTCCGCCGCCTGGTGGGCTACGACCGCTATGCCTCTCGCGCTGCCTACTTCACCCTCCAACGCCTCTACGCCTTGCTCCGCCTCCAGCTCAACTTCTTCCGCCCGGTCCGCAAGCTCCTGAGCAAGCACCGTGTCGGCGCCAAAATCCTCAAACGCTACGACCCCGCCCAGACCCCCTACCAACGCCTGCTCGCCGCCGACGCCCTCACGACGCCCCAGCGCCAGGCCCTCCAGCGGCAGTTCCTCGCGCTCAACCCGGCAGCGCTCGCCCGACAAATCACCCAGACGCTTGAGACCCTCTGGACCCTGAGTGAGTCCCAGCGCGTGCGAAAGCAGAGTAAAGTTGGGTAACACTTGTTTTGAGGCAGCGACCTCCCCTACGGTAACAGTTACTTTTGAGGCATCACG
>CAYFIG010000027.1:0-13239 GCA_964342905.1 uncultured bacterium | reverse complement strand
AGCCTTTCTGGGGGCGGGAGCGGCTGGCACCTTCTTTTTGACCATCACGCCGCGCCGAGGTCCCTTGCGCGTCCTCGCGTTTGTGTGGGTGCGTTGGCCGCGCACCGGGAGCCCGCGCCGGTGGCGGATCCCCACGTGACAGCCGATGTCCATCAGCCGCTTGATGTTCATGGACACATCGCGGCGCAGGTCGCCCTCCACCTTGTATTCCCGTTCGATGATCTCGCGGATTCGCGTCACCTCTTCTTCGGTCCAGTCCTTGACCCGTCGGTTGGGATCCATTCTCGCCTGGGCGAGGATCCTTTTGGCCGATGGGCGGCCGATTCCATAGATGGCCATGATTGCCACCTCGCCCCGCTTGTCGCGCGGGAGATCTACCCCTGCAATTCTCGCCATACGCTTCTCTCCTTATGCCGGTGCGGGTCCTGTCGCGCCGAGCAGCCCCACGGTGCTCGCTCGCGCAGGCATCGCGGTTACTCGCGGGCGTGAAACTGATGGGACTCGCAAGATGCCTGTTCCGCGCTGCACTCCGCGCCGCGGGGCGCCCCGCTCGCCGCGCCACCCACCCCGGCCTACGGTCATCCCTGGCGCTGCTTGTGGCGCGGGTTTGTGCAGATGACCCGCACGACGCCCTTGCGCCGGATAATCTTACACTTCTCGCACCGCACCTTAATCGACGGCTTCACCTTCATCGGTTCACTTAAACCTGTAGGTGATTCGACCGCGAGTCAGGTCATAGGGGCTGAGCTCCACCTTGACCCGATCTCCCGGGAGAATCCGAATGAAATTCATTCGCATCTTGCCCGACACGTGAGC
The DNA here is from genome assembly GCA_964342905.1 of uncultured bacterium. Taxonomy (GTDB): domain Bacteria; phylum Methylomirabilota; class Methylomirabilia; order Rokubacteriales; family CSP1-6; genus CAYFIG01. Next base: position 12,423 of record CAYFIG010000027.1, on the reverse strand, counting down.
CAACACCTTGTGGCCATTGTCCAGCTCTACCCGAAACATGGCGTTGGGCAGTGGCTCAACCACTGTGCCCTCGACCTCAATGGCATCTTCCTTCACCATGTCGTTGCTCTACGCGGCCGTCACGGCCCGTTGCCCAAGCGGGTCAGGACCTCGGGCCCGTCTTCCGTGATGGCAACGGTATGCTCGAAGTGCGCCGCCAGGCTCCCGTCCTCTGTGACCGCGGTCCACCGATCCTCCAGGATGCGAACCTCCCAACTCCCCATGGTCACCATGGGTTCAATGGCAAGCACCATCCCGGGCTTGAGCAGCGGGCCTCGCCCCGGCTCGCCGAAGTTAGGGACTTGCGGATCCTCATGGAGCTCACGACCAATGCCGTGACCCACGAAGGCCCGCACCACCGAGAAGCCATGGCGCTCCACGTAGGACTGCACAGCGTGGGAGACATCCCCCAGGCGCCGGGCCGGGCGACACTCGGTGATAGCTCGCTCCAGGCTCTCCCGGGTCACCTCCAAGAGCTCCCGGACCCGCGGCGGAATTTCCCCGACGGCCAACGTGAAGGCACAGTCGGCATAGTACCCGTCCACGATGCACCCGAGGTCGAGACTGATGATGTCCCCTTCTTTCACCCGTTCGTGAGCCGAGGGAATCCCGTGCACCACCTCCTCGTTCAGAGAGGTGCAGACGGTGGCGGGAAACCCCCGGTAGCCTTTAAAGGCCGGCTTTGCCCCACGCGCACGGATGAACTCTTCGATGTCCTGATCGATCTCGAGGGTGGAGACGCCGGGCTTCACAAAAGTCCGGAGCCGCTCCATTGCCTCGGCAAGGATCTGGCCGGCCGCCCGCATCAGCGCGATCTCTCTAGGGGACTTGAGCACGATCACGGCGCGCTTTTCCCCTCAAGGGCAGCGCGGATTGCCGCTTTGACGACCTCCATTGACCCGTCCCCCTTCACCCTCGTCAAGAGCCCGCGACTGGCGTAATAGTCCAGGAGCGGTGCTGTCTCCCTGCTATACACCGCCAGACGCCGGCGCACCGTGGCCTCGCTGTCGTCTTCCCGCTGCAAGAGATCTCCGCCGCACCGGTCGCACGTCCCGGCGACCCTGGGCGGGGAGAAGACCAGGTGAAACGTCGCCCCGCACCGCGTGCACACCCGCCGTCCCGTGAGCCGGTGAAGCAGCTCAGCCTCGGAAACCTCCAAAAAGATCACCCGATCTAACGCGACATCCAACTCCTTGAGAAGCGCTTCGAGGGCCTCGGCCTGGGCCATGGTGCGCGGGAAGCCATCCAGGAGGAACCCCTGCCTGGCGCTGGCGTGGTCGAGCGGCTCGGCTACGAGTCCAACGACCACTTCATCGGGCACGAGCATGCCTGCGTCCATGTATCGCTTGGCTTCCAGGCCGAGCCGGGTCTGCTTCGCCACGGCCTCCCGCAGAATGTCGCCGGTCGCGATCTGCGGGATCCCAAACTCGGCAGCCAGCCGTCGCGCCTGAGTCCCTTTCCCCGCCCCGGGCGGCCCGAGAAAGATCACTCGCACGGTCACACCTGGACCTTGGCTTTCTTCCGCAGAAAGCCTTCGTAGTGGCGCATCAGGAGGTGGGACTCCATCTGCCTCACGGTGTCCAGCGCGACGCCCACCACGATGAGCAAACTCGTCCCCCCGAAGTAGAAGGGGACGTTGAACCACAGGATAAGGAAGTCCGGCAGGACCGAGACTAACGCCAGGGAGATGGCGCCGGGGACGGTGATTCGGGTCAGCGTCCGGTCGATATACTCCGCGGTCTTCCTCCCCGGGCGCACCCCCGGGATGAACCCCCCATACTTCTTCATGTTATCCGCCAGGTCCACGGGATTGAACACGATGGCCGTGTAGAAGTACGTGAAAAAGATGATGAAGCCCGCATAGAGGACCGTGTAGGTGAACTGCCCCGGAGAGAGCATGTTGGAAAGGACCTGCGTCCAGGGGTGCGGGATGAACCGGGTCAGCGTGGCGGGGAAGAGGATGATGGACGACGCGAAGATCACGGGGATCACACCTGCCGTATTGATCCGCAGCGGGATGTGGGTGGACTGTCCGCCGTCCCCCCGCCGGCCCACCACTCGCTTGGCGTACTGGACCGGGATCTTCCGCTGCCCCTCCTGCATGATCACGACCGCGGCGGTGACCCCGAGCATCAGGACCACGATCCCGCCGAAGACGAAGAGCTTGAGCTCCCCGGTCGACATCAGCGTGTAGGACGCAACGACCGCCGAGGGCAGACGCACCACGATTCCCGCGAAGATAATCAGGGAGATGCCGTTGCCGATCCCCTTTTCCGAAATCTGCTCGCCCAGCCACATAATCAGCGCGGTGCCGGAGGTGAGGGTCAGCATGGTGAGGAGCCTGAAGCCCCACCCGGGCTCGGTCACAATGGACACGCCGGTGGGGCTTCGCATCCCCTCCAGCCCGATCGCGATCCCGAAGCCCTGGATCGCCGAGAGGAGAATCGTGCCGTAGCGCGTGTACTGGGTGATTTTCTTTCGCCCCGCTTCGCCCTCCTTGGCCAGCCGCTCCAAGGCCGGGATCACCACGGTCAGGAGCTGGAGGATGATGGACGCGGAGATGTAGGGCATGATGCCCAGGGCGAACACGGTGAGCCGCCGGAGGTTCCCTCCGGAGAAGAGATCGACCATGCCCAGCAGCGTTCCCTGGAGCTGATCGAAGAACTGGGCCAGCGCGTTCCCGTCGATCCCAGGCGTGGGCACGTGGGCCCCGATCCGGTAGGCGGCCAAGAGTCCGAAGGTAATCAGGAGGCGGCGCTTGAGCTCCGGGATCTTGAAGATGTTCTGGAAGCTCTGAAGTCCCTCGATCATGCCGACAGCACCTCGACGCGGCCGCCTGCCGCCTCGATCTTCTGCCTGGCGGGCTCGCTCACCCTGTGGACCCTGACCGTCAGCGCGTGAGGCAGGTCGCCATCCCCCAGGATCTTCACCCGACCGCGGTGAGCCTTCTTGACGAGGCGGGCTTCTACCAGCCGGTCGGGATCCACCACGCTCCCGGCGCTGAACGTGCTGAGGGCCCGGAGGTTGACCACTGCATACTCGATCCGGCGGCGAGGCGTGAAGCCTCGTTTCGGGACCCGGCGGTACAATGGCATCTGGCCCCCTTCAAACCCACCCGCCTTGCCGCCACCCGAGCGCGCTTTCTGTCCCTTGTGGCCCTTGCCCGACGTCTTGCCGTGGCCTGAGCCGGGACCCCGGCCTACACGCTTGGGCCGCTTCTTGGCCCCTGGGACCGGGGACAGCTCGTCAAGTTTCATGATTGATCTCTTTCACCCTTACGCAGTGTCCTACCCGGAAGATCATCCCCCTGATGGTCGGACTGTCGTCGTGGACCACTGTCTGCCCGATCTTCTTGAGCCCGAGGGCTTTCACCGTGGCCTCCTGCTTGGGGGAGAGCCCGATCAGGCTCCGGACCAACCTCACCTCAAGCTTCTTCTGGGGCACCGCCTTGTTCCTCTGCCCCTGCTTCCTGGGCGGTGCGCTTGCGGGCAGCGTAGGTGTCGTGAAGCCGCTTGATCCGCCGCAGAGCATCAAGGGTCGCTTTCAGCACATTGTGTGGGTTGTTCGAGCCAAGCGTCTTGGTCAGAATATCATGGATGCCAGCGGCCTCCAGCACCGGGCGCACCGCGCCCCCCGCGATGACCCCGGTCCCCGGGGCGGCCGGCTTGAGGAACACCCTCCCCGAACCGAAGTGACCGGTGATCTCCCACGGGATCGTGGTATTCCGGAGCGGAACATAGATCAGGTCCTTCTTAGCGTGCTCCACAGCTTTTCGGATCGCTTCGGGCACCTCGTGGGCCTTCCCCAGCCCCACGCCGACGTGACCCTGGCCGTCGCCGACGACGACCAGCGCCGTGAAGGAAAATCGGCGGCCACCCTTGACCACCTTGGCGACCCGGTTGATGGAGACCACCCGGTCGTTCAGTTCCAGGACGCTCGGATCGATTTTCGCCTCAGCCACTCACCACCTCAGTTCTCGCGCTGAGCTAAAATTGCAAGCCGCCAGCGCGGGCCGCCTCGGCCAGGGCCTTGACCCGTCCGTGATATCGGTACCCACCGCGATCGAACACCACCTGTCCGATCCCCACCGCCTTGGCTTTCTGGGCCACCAGCTCACCCACCAACTTGGCCGCAGTCGCGTTGCCCCCGGTCTTGAGCCTGGCTCTCAGCTCTGGAAAGAGGCTGCTGACCGCGACCAACGCCCGTCCCGTCTCGTCGTCAATGAGCTGGGCGTAGATATGCTTCAAGCTTCGGAAGACCGAGAGCCGGGGCCTGGCCCCTGTCCCCCGGACCTGTTGCCGAATTCTTAAGTGCCTGATCTCTCGCCCTTTCCTCCGATCCTTGATCAGCATGCCCGTGTCGCGTGCCTCTACTTGGCCGCGGCGGCCTTCTTGCCGACCTTGCGTCGAATCATCTCGCCCACGTACCTGACACCCTTGCCCTTATAGGGATCCGGCTTCCGGAGCGCCCGAAGCTTCGCCGCGGTTTGTCCCACGAGCTCTTTGTCAGCACCCCTGATGGTCACGAAAGTCTGTTTGTCCACCTCGACCTGGATCCCCTCCGGGAGCGGGAAGATCACCGGATGCGAATAGCCGAGGGTCAGCTGCAACGTTCTTCCCTGGAGCTGAGCCCGGTAGCCGATCCCGACGATTTCCAGTTTCTTCTCGAACCCCTCCGTCACGCCCTGGACCATGTTCGCCAGGAGCGCTCGGGTGAGACCGTGGAGGGCCCGCACCGTCCGGTGATCGGAGGAACGTTGGACGAGGAGCCGGCTATCCTGAAGGGAAACGGTGAGTCCGGCAGGGACCATGCGGGAGAGCTTGCCTTTCGGGCCCTCTACGCGAACGGTCTCCCCCTCAACCGCGACCGTCACGGCCTTCGGGATCAGTATCGGTTTTCGCCCGACCCTAGACATGGCCGCTTACCAGGCGTAGCACAGGACTTCCCCGCCCAGCTTTTGCTGGCGGGCCTCTCGGTCCGTCAGAACCCCTTTTGAAGTCGAGAGGATCACCACCCCTATCCCTCCCAGGACGGAGGGAACCCGCTCCGCGGTGACGTACACCCGCCGGCCCGGGGTGGAGATCCGGACCAGACCGGCGATCATCTTCTCGTCCCCGGCCCCATACCTGAGGTACACCCGGAGAATGCCCTGCTTGTTGTCCGCGATGAGCCGGTAGTTCTTGATAAATCCCTCCTCCTTGAGGATCTTGGCAATCCGCGTCTTGAGCTTGGAGGCGGGGATGTCAACCTTTTCGTGCTCTGCCGTGGACGCGTTCCGGATACGCGTCAGCATGTCGGCGATGGGATCCGTCCACATCTCACCAACTCGCTTTCACGACGCCAGGCACTTCGCCCTTGAGGGCCAGCTCCCGGAAGCAGATCCGACACATCTCGAATTTCCTGAGATACCCGCGAGGGCGGCCACAAAGCTTGCAGCGATTGTTGGCCCGCACCTTGAACTTCGGCGGGCGTTGAGCCTTCATGATCAGCGCAGTCCTGGCCATGACGTGCTACCTCTATGAAATAAGTTATTCCTTAAATGGCATGCCCAGATGCGTGAGCAGCGCCTTGGCTTCTTCGTCGGTGGTGGCCGTGGTCACGATGATCACGTCCATTCCGCGCACCTTGTCGATCTTGTCATACAGGATCTCGGGGAAAATCACCTGCTCCTTGAGACCCAAGGCGTAGTTGCCCCGGCCATCGAAGGCCTTGGGCAGCATGCCCCTGAAGTCGCGCACGCGGGGCAGCCCGACGTTGATCAACCGATCCAAGAACTCGTACATCCGAGCTCCATGGAGGGTCACCTTAACCCCGATGGGGACCCCTGCCCTCAGCTTGAAGTTGGCGATGGACTTCTTGGCCCGCGTGATGACCGGCTTCTGGCCGCTAATGGCCGCCAGGTCGTGAGCCGCGGAGTCGATGGCTTTCACGTTGTCCTTCCCTTCGCCTACGCCCATGTTGATCACGATCTTCTCCAGGCGGGGCACCTGAAAGGGATTCGTGTACCCCCGCTCCTTCATGAGCGCCGGGATCACGACCGTTCGGTAGTGCTCCCGGAGCCGAGGCGGGATCCCTCCCGTCCCTTTGGGGCGGGTGGGACGCGCCGGGGCCTCAACCGCCGCTTTCCCGCCCTTGCGAACCCGAGCCTCTGCTCCCTCAGCTTTATTTGCCTTCGCCATCTCTCACCTATGACCCGCTCGCCCTTCCTACGCCTTATCGACGATTTCCCCGCACCGCTTGCAGACCCGAACCTTCCTCTCATCCGCCAACATTTGAATCCTCGTCCTGGCGGGCCGGTCGCACTTGGTGCAGACCACCATCACGTTCGAGAGGGAAAGCGTTCCCTCCCGCTCGATGATCCCGCCCTGCCTGAGCTTTTGGGTGGGGCGCTGGTGGCGTTTGATCATGTTGAGCTTCTCGACGATCAACCGTCCCTTCGCGGGCAAGAGCCGCAGGACCTTGCCTCGCTTCCCCCGCTCCTTGCCGGCGATCACCGCCACCGTATCGCCCCGCTTCACGTGCATGGGCTTAGATGACCTCCGGAGCCAGCGAAATGATCTTCGTATATTGCTTGTCCCTGAGCTCCCGGGCCACCGGCCCGAAGATCCGGGTCCCGACGGGGTTGTTCTGGGGGTTCAGGAGCACCGCAGCATTTCGGTCGAACCGAATATACGACCCGTCAGGGCGCCGAACCTCTTTCACGGTGCGTACCACCACTGCTCGGGCTACCTCTCCCTTCTTCACCGTTCCGTCGGGCGCGGCCTCTTTGATGGTCACGATGATGGTATCTCCGAGCGTGGCATACCTCTTCCGGGAGCCGCCCATCACCCGGATGCACTGGACTTTCTTGGCCCCGGAATTGTCGGCCACCTCCAGCATCGTCCTCGTCTGAATCATCCTGAGATCTCACTGTTATGAGGCGCGGGCCAAGATCGCGCGGATCCGCCAGCGCTTCTCTCGGGACAGGGGGCGCGTTTCCTCGATCAGGACCCGGTCGCCCACCATGCTCTGATCGGCTTCGTCGTGAGCCTTGAGCTTCTTGGTTCGTCTGATCACGCGCTGATACCGGGGGTGGCGATAGACCCGTTCAATAAGGACCACGCGGGTCTTCTGCATCTTAGCGCTCACGACGACGCCCTCTCGGGTTTTCCGTTTGTCCACGGGCCAGTCTCCCTATGCGCTCCGCCGAACGCCCAACTCTCGTTCGCGCAGGATCGTCTTGGCCCTGGCCAGATCGCGCTTGACCTGACCCACCCGGGCGGGGTTTTTGGCCACCCCCATAGAGAGCTGAAACCGCAAGTTAAACAGCTCCTCGGCAAGCTCCCTCACCTTCTGGTGGAGCTCTTCGTCCGATAGCTCACGCCACTTCGACGACTTCATGGATGCCTAGCCCCCAGTTCGGCTCACGAACTTGGTGGCGATAGAGAGCTTCTGGCCCGCCAGCCAGCAGGCCTCGCGGGCCAGTTCTTCCTTCACCCCTCCCATCTCGTACAGGATGCGCCCCGGCTTGACCACCGCAACCCAGAACTCCGGGTTGCCCTTTCCCTTTCCCATCCGCGTCTCGGCGGGCTTTTTTGTCACAGGCTTGTCGGGGAAGATCCGGATCCAGATTCTGCCCCCCCGTTTGACGCTGCGCGTGAGAGAGACGCGGGCGGCCTCGATCTGACGGTTGGTGAGCCAGCCAGGCTCTAGGGCCTTCAGTCCGTAGTCCCCGAAAGCCAGCGTGGAGCCGCGGATGGCCTTGCCCTTCATCCGTCCGCGGTGGGCCTTCCGGTACTTGACGCGCTTGGGCATCAGCATGGGCTGGCACCCCTATCTTCGCGCCGGGCTGAGAACCGAGCAGCCCGAGGACGCAGGGAGGAGCCGACCGGAGGCGTACGACCACGCCGGCCTTCGGCCGGACGCGGTGCCCGCAAAGGAACGATCGGCGACGACCGCGGACGACGGGATGCGACGGTTATCGGCACGGCGCTATGCCTCTCCAGGTGGTCGGGTGGACAACACCTCCCCCTTGAAGGTCCAGACTTTCACCCCGATGGTGCCATACGTGGTTCGGGCCTCCGCCATGCCGTAGTCGATGTCGGCCCGGATGGTGTGAAGTGGCACACGCCCTACGCGGTACCACTCCCGCCGCGCGATCTCGGTCCCGGCAAGCCGCCCCGCGCACGCGATCCGGATTCCATCAGCGCCTAGCCTGAGCGCTGACGTCACCGCTTTCTTCATCGCCCGCCGAAACGCGACTCGCTTCTGGAGTTGGAGCGCCACGTTCTCGGCCACCAGCTGGGCGTTCAGCTCGGGATGGATGACTTCCTCAATGTTGAGATAGACCTCCTTGCCGGTCCGCGCCTGAAGCTCGTTTTTAAGCTTCTCCACCTCCGAGCCCTTGCGCCCGATGATGATGCCGGGCCGCGCCGTGTGGATCGTGATCCTAATGCGGTTGGCTGACCGCTCGATTTCGATCTGCGAGATCCCGGCGTGGTAAACGGTTTCCTTGATGTAGCGCCGGATCTTCACGTCCTCGTGGAGGAGCGCGGCGTAGCCCTTGGTCGCGAACCAATGGGAGCTCCAGGTCCGCGTGGCGCCGAGCCGGAACCCAATCGGATGAGTTTTCTGCCCCACGGTCAGCCCTCCGGAGCCCGACGCGACCGGCGCGTGCCCACCCGCGTGCCCGGGGCCGGAACTTGCGCCGAAGGCGTGGGTGCGTGGGTGCGTGGGCCACTCTCGTCACTCAACACAACGGTCAGGTGGCTCGTGCGGTGGCGGATGAAGAATGCCCTCCCCATCGCTCGTGGCTGTATGCGCTTCATGGTGGGCCCGCCGTCGGCCACGGCCTCGACGATCTTGAGATCGTCCAGGCTCCGCACCTGGTAGTTATGCTCCGCGTTGGCGATGGCGGAGCGAAGGGTCTTCTCCACGAGACGGGCCGCGGCCCGCCGGGTGTGCTGCAGGAGCGCCAAGGCCTCCCCCACAGGCTTGCCCACGAGCTGGCGCAGCACCAGGCGGGCTTTGCGGGGAGATACGCGCACGAATCGGGCAACGGCTTGAGTCCGCATCACTAGGTCTTCGCCTCTAGGGCGGCCTTATGGGCGGCCCCGTGCGCCCTAAACGTGCGGGTGGGGGCGAACTCTCCGAGCTTGTGGCCCACCATGTTCTCGGTGATGTACACCGGAATGAACTTCTTGCCGTTGTGGACGGCGAGCGTGTGTCCGACAAACTCGGGCACAATAATCGAGCGCCGCGACCAGGTCTTGAGCACCTTCTTCTGACGACTGCGGTTCAGCTCCTCGATGCGGCTGAACAGCGTCGCGTCCACGTATGGTCCCTTCTTGAGCGAGCGTACCATTGGTCCCCCCTACTTCGTGCGCCGCGTAATGATGTACCGGTCTGAAGGCTTGTGTTTTCGGGTCTTGTAGCCTTTGGTGGGCTTCCCCCACGGGGTCATGGGGTGGTTGCCCTTGCCGCGCCCCTCGCCACCGCCCATGGGATGGTCCACGGGGTTCATGGCCACGCCGCGGACCGTGGGCCGGAAGCCGCGCCACCGCATCCGTCCGGCCTTGCCCTCCGAGATGTTCCCGTGGTCAAGATTTCCCACCTGACCCACCGTTGCCATGCAGTCCAGCCTGACCATCCTCACCTCCCCGGATGGAAGCTTCAGAGTGGCCAACTCGCCTTCTTTGGCGAGGAGCTGCGCCTGCGAGCCCGCGCTCCGGCAGAGCTGGCCTCCCTTGCCGGGCTGGAGCTCCACGTTGTGGATCATGGTCCCCACGGGGATGTTTCGGATCGGCAGGGCGTTGCCCGGAAGGATATCGGCCTGCGCCCCCGACATCACCACATCTCCCGGCCGGAGCCCCAGCGGCGCGACAATGTACCGCTTCTCGCCATCCCGGTAGTGGAGAAGCGCAATCCGCGCCGAGCGGTTCGGGTCATACTCGATGGCCGCCACGGTGGCAGGCACCCCCCACTTCTCGCGTCGGAAGTCAATCACACGAAGCCGGCGCTTCGCCCCGCCCCCCCGGTGTCGAACCGTGATCCGCCCAAGACTGTTTCGCCCGCTAGTCCGTCGCTTGGGACGGAGCAGGCTCTTCTCAGGCCGGCTCCGGGTGATGTCCTGAAAGTCGAGGACGGTCATGAAGCGGCGAGCGGGCGAGGTGGGCTTCAGGATCTTGATTCCCATTACGTTCCCTCGACCAGCTCGATTTTGTGTCCAGGGGCCAGCGTCACGACCGCCTTTTTCCAGGAGGGCCGGCGTCCCTGGAAGCGCCCCATCCGCTTCAGCTTCCCTCGCACCGTGGCTGTCCTCACCTGAGCCACCTTCACGTTGAAAATGGTCTCCACCGCATGCCGGATCTCCACCTTGTTGGCGTCCGGCACGACCTGGAAGGTGACGGCGTTTCGCTCTTCTTTTATCCGCATGCTCTTCTCGGTCACCAGCGGTCGCACGATGACCTGCCGCGGGTCCCTCATCGCGCTGCCTCGGCGAAGGCCTCCGTCATCTGGCCAGATCCTCCTGCAACGCCAGGAGGGCTTGTCGCTCGAAGACCACCTGACGGTGACGGAGAAGCTGGTAGACGGAGATGTGGGAAGGCGTCTCCACCACGAGCCACGGCAGATTCCGCGAAGCCCGGGCCAACGGTTTGGTCAGCTGGCCCACCACGAGGAGCGTGAACTGCTCCCGGAGCCCCAGGCCTTTCAGCCAAGCTGCCAAGGCCTTGGTCTTCGCTTCTCCAAGCTCTACCCGATCAACAACCGCGAGACGCCCGGTCGCCACCGTGGCCGCCAGAGCCGCGCGGAGGGCCTCGCGCCGCGCCTTCTGGGGCATGGCCATGGAGTAATCGCGCGGGTGGGGCCCGAAGACAATGCCCCCCTTGCGCCATTGCGGGGCGCGGATCGAGCCCTGACGGGCACGACCGGTTCCTTTCTGGCGCCACGGCTTCTTGCCACCGCCGGAAACATCGCTCCGGCCTTTGGTCTGGTGAGTTCCGGCCCGCTGGGCCGCCAGCTCCCGGGTGACCGCCAGATGGAGCAAGGGCACCCGGATTTTGACGCCGAAAACCTCGGGCTTCAGCTCGAGGGTGTCTCCGGTCTTTCCGTCTGCCTTGAGAACTGGAACTGCCAGCATATGGTTACTCCGCCTTCCGAGCCTTCTGCTGGGCCTTGGTGAGCTTCACGCTCTTTCTCACCACGACCAGGCTGCCGCTCGGGCCCGGGACTGCCCCGCGGACAATCAGGAGGTTCTGCTCGGGGAGGAGCCGCACCACCGGGAGGTTCAGGATCGTCCGCCGATCCCCACCCATCCGGCCCGGGAGATGATGACCGGGCCAGACCCGCGACGGATCCGAGGAGGCCCCGATCGAGCCCGGAGCTCGGTGAAACATGGACCCGTGTGTGGCATCGCCTCCGGACCACCCGTAGCGCTTGACGCCTCCCTGAAACCCCTTCCCTTTTGTGACGCCGCTTACATCTACCAGCTCGCCAGGCTTGAAGAGGTCCGCCGTCAAGGTCTGGCCCACCTGGTAGGCCTGAGCCTGCTCGGACTTATCGAATCGGATCTCCCGCACCACCCGCATGGGAGTGAGACCCAACTTTTTGAACTGGCCGGCAGCGGGTTTACTCACGCCTTTCTTCTTCGGCTCAAAGCCGAGCTGGACCGCGTCGTAGCCGTGCGTCGCCTTGGTCCGGATTCCCACGACCGTGCAGGGTCCGACCTCGATGACCGTGACCGGAATGTGGCTGCCGTCGTCACCGAAGAGCTGGGTCATCCCTCGCTTCCGGCCGATCAACCCCTCTTTCATCGCCACGGCAGTGTCTCCCTAGAGCTTGATTTCCACGTCGACCCCCGAGGGAAGGTCGAGCTTCATCAGAGCGTCCACCGTCTGGGGCGTGGGGTCCAGGATATCCAGGAGCCGCTTGTGGGTCCGCATCTCAAACTGCTCTCGGGAGGTCTTGTCCACGTGCGGAGAGCGGAGCACCGTCCACCGATTGATGCGCGTGGGAAGGAGCACGGGCCCCGACACCCGGGCTCCGGTCCGCCGAACCGTCTCCACGATCTCCTTGACTGACCGATCGAGCAGCTGGTGGTCGTACGCCTTGAGGCAGATCCGTATCTTTTGATCCTGAACCAGCGTGACCATTTAGCTATTCCAAAATCTCCGTGGCGACGCCGGCCCCCACCGTCCGGCCCCCCTCCCGCACCGCAAACCGGAGCTCCTTCTCCAACGCGATCGGCGTGATCAGCTCCACCGTCATCGTCACGTTGTCCCCCGGCATCACCATCTCCACCCCCTGCGGCAACGCGCACACCCCCGTCACGTCCGTCGTCCGCATGTAAAACTGCGGCCGATAGCCGTTGAAAAAGGGCGTGTGCCGCCCCCCCTCCTCCTTCGA
>CAYFIG010000026.1:0-13919 GCA_964342905.1 uncultured bacterium | reverse complement strand
CGCCGTCAGAAGGAGCGCGGCCGCGACAAAGGCCGCGCCCCGGCCGGGCCGGCCGAGCAGGAGCGAGCCGATACCGAAAAGCCCGAGATAGACCACGACACATCCGACCGCCCAGTGGACAAGGCCGAACAGTCCAGCCGCGTGCGCCGGTGCCTCGGGCGCGACCTTCCGCCACCCCGCACCGCCAGGATTCACCTTGGCGTAGAAGCGCTGAAGATGCTCGAGCGGCTCAGGAGGTGTAAGGAAGGTAACCGCGAGCCAGATCGCCGTGGTTCCCGCCACGGTCAGAAGCATGAGCCACGCGAAGCCGCGGGGGTCATCGGGGTCGAGCCCGGCGCCGAACTGAAGGGCTAAGGATAAGACGAAGGCGCCAGCCATCGCCGCGACCTCTGACCAGGCGTTGATTCGCCACCAGTACCAGCGGAGCAGATACACGAGCCCGGTCCCCGCGCCAATGGCCAGGAGGAACTTCCACGCCCCCTCCACGGATTTGAGGTAGTACGTGATCACACCCGCTATCACCATCATGACGAGGGTGGCCAGGCGGGCTACCGCGGCGTAGTGCCGCGGCTCGGCATCGGGGCGAACGAGCCGGCGGTACACGTCGTTGACCATATACGACGCGCCCCAGTTCAGGTGCGTGGAAATGGTGGACATGTATGCGGCGAAGAAAGCGGCCAAGAGGAAACCGCGCCAGACGGGCGGCAGGTGATCAACCATCACTTTCACGTACCCTTCTTCAGGGTTCGGCAGGCCCGGGTAGAGCACCATGGAGACCAGCGCCACCAGGATCCACGGCCAGGGGCGGAGGGCGTAGTGGGCCAGGTTGAACCAGAGGGCCGCCAGGAGCGCGTGGCGCTCGTCGCGGGTCGCGAGAATTCGCTGAGCGACGTATCCGCCGCCCCCCGGCTCGGCCCCGGGGTACCAGGCGGCCCACCAGTTGACCGCCACATAGACGAAGAACGTCAGGGCCGGCATCCATGCGGACCCGAGATCCGGCAGGAGCGCCAGTGGCTGCCCGCCAGGGTACTGGGCCTGGAGGCTCGTCAGGAGCCCATCGAGGCCGCCCACCTCTCCCACAGCGAAGACGGCCAGCGCGATCGAGCCAGCCATGGCGAGGGCGAACTGGAAGAAGTCGGTGATCACAACCCCCCAGAGCCCCGAGAGTGTGGAGTAGAGCGCGGTCACCGCGAACAGGAACACCGTGGCCTGCCACTTCCCCGCGCCCAGTGTAAGCCCCAGGATCGTCGCCATGGCATGGGTCACCCACCCGATGATGATGCAGTTGATGGGGATAGCCAGGTAGCACGCGCGGAAGGCGCGGAGGAAGGCGGCGGGACGGCCTGCGTACCTGAGCTCGGCGAACTCGGCGTCAGTCATGACCTCCGCCCGCCGCCAGAGCCGGGCGTAGAAGAACACGGTGAGCATGCCGCTCATCACGAACGACCACCAGAGCCAGTTGCCCGCGATCCCGTGCTTGACGGTGAGCCCGGTGACAGCGAGCGGCGTGTCAGCGGCAAACGTGGTGGCGACCATGGAGGTGCCGGCCAGCCACCAGGGGAGGCGGCGATCGGAGAGGAAATACTCCTCAGCGCTCTTGCCGGCGCGCTTGGTGAAGATGAGCGCCACAGCGAGCGACAGCGCGAAATAGAGGAAGATGATCAGCCAGTCAAGGGTTGTGAGGATCACGGGAAGACACCTCGACGGGGAATCAGAAGGCGCAGCAGCATAATCCGAGATACGCGCCGGTGTCTCAATTCGCCACAGTGTAGTCCGGGTTGGCCAGCAATTTCAAATCTCCCCCGCAGACCACCGCGAAAGACTTGGCGACGGAAGTAGAATAGTAAGGTATCCTTATAGTAAGGAGGTAAGGACATGCTTGCGAAGCTGACCGCCAAGAATCAGATCAGCTTGCCCAAGGCCGTCGTGAACAACTTCCCTGGCGTTAAGTACTTCGACGTTTCGCTCCAAGACGGCGAGATCGTGCTTTCCCCGGTTGTGGTAGCACGGGTCACCGAGCGTCTTGAGGCGATCAGGGTCAAGATCAAGAAACTCGGCCTTACCGAAAAAGCTGTGGAGGAGGCAATCCGCTGGGCCCGGAGGAAAAGGAGGTGATCCGGGCTGTCCTGGACACGAACGTCGTTGTCTCAGCCCTGCTCTTCGATGGTCGCGCCTCACGCCTGGTTGCGCTCTGGCAACAGCGGCGGTTTGTCCCCCTCATTTCCAGACCGATCCTCCAGGAGTACCTTCGGGTCCTCGCCTATCCCAAGTTCAAACTGACTGCCCAAGAGGTTCGGCAAGCGATTGAAGAGCTTCTCCCCTATGCGGAGACCGCCTCACCGGGGAAGCGGTTGAGGGTGATCCGCCGTGACCCGGCCGACAACAGGTTCCTCGAGTGTGCGATGGCCGGGAAAGCCCAGTATCTCGTGAGTGGAGATGACGACCTGCTCTCGCTGAGGTCCTTTCAGGGGATCAGCACTGTTTCGGTATCTGAGTTCTTGGCTATTCTTGAAAGGACCCCGTCATGATTCGTGTTGGTGGCCGTCACGGCTCAGCCAGACCGGGCAGCGCGGCCTGCTCGCCCTTCCCTTCGATCCCCTCCAGCTTGGCCTCAACCCGGGTCAGCGCGGTGGTGGCCTCGTCGTATTTGTTCCGGGCGTTCGTTAAGTGCCGGCCGATGACATCAAAGGCGTCACGGAACTTCGCCAGGTCCCCGCGAAGCCGGGTCAGCCGGGCCTGGATCTCCTGGGCGTCGCGCTCGATCCCGAGTCCCCGGAGCCCCAGCACGATCACGTGCAGGTAGGCGTAGAAGCTGTTGGGGGAGGCAGGGATCACATGCCGGCCGACCGCGTAGGTCGCCACGGATTCCTCCTCCGAGGCTTCGTCCTTGATGATGATCTCGTAGTAAACGTTCTCCGCGGGGATGTACATGAGGGCGAAGTCGAAGGTCCCCTCGTCCGGCAGGATGTACTTCTTCGCGATCTCGTCCACGCGACCCTTGACGTCCCGCACGAAAGCCCGTCGAATCTGCCGGCGCTTGTCCTCGTCCGTTTCGTCCAGCATCCGGCGGAAATTCTCGAGCGGAAACTTGGCGTCCACCGGTACGATCCGCCCCCCGATCTGAATCGCGGCGTCCACCTTTTCGCCGCTCTTAAAGGTGTGCTGAAGCGTGTAGTGCTCGTGTGGGAGCATCTGGGCTAGCAGCTGCTCGAGCAGGATCTCGCCAAACCCGCCGCGGATCTTGGGAGACTTGAGGATCTGCTCGAGCCCGGCGATGTCCTTGCCGATGTCAAAGACCCGCTGGGTTGCTTCTCCGAGCTTGCCCAGGCTCTCCTGCACGGTGCCGACCACCCGGGTCGCGTGCTGGAGCTGTTCCTGGACCCCACTTCCCATCTGTCCTAACTGAGCGGTCATCTGGGTCATGAACTGGTGAAGCTCCTGCCTCACCGACGTGAGGGTCTCGGCCTGAGTCTGGCGAGTCTCGCTCCTGGACGCCTCGATCTCGCGCTGGAGCAGGAGCAGCGCCTGGTCCGGTTGGCCTTTCGTCGCCTCGAGCTCCTTGAGCCGGCCTGCCGTCCGGAACAGCGCCCACGCCGTGAGGGCCACGGCAGCCGCCAGAATGATGAGACCCACCGTGGTCCAGCCAGGCATCAGAGCCTCTTCTTGTTCGAGCGCGGGCTTTGCCCGCGCAACCGGCGGGGGAGGCTTCGGAGGGGGCCGTCGAGGCCCCCTCCGACGTTCTTCCAATGACGGCACACCGCGCGGAGGCCGCACGGCGGGCAGACGACCGGATCGCGACGGTCTCGACAGTCCCCCGACATCCGCTTGTGACAGAGCGCGAAGTCGTACTTCACCGGGTCCCGCGGGTCCAAGAGCTTGAGCCGCTGGGTAATCTCCTGGGCCATCCGCCAGTTCCGGCTCTTTCGACGGGTGAGGCCGATAGCCCGGCTCATATTCTCCACGTGGGTGTCCACTGGCATCAGGAGCTTCGACGGCGGCACCTCGGGCCAGAGACCGAAGTCAGGCGGCTCGCGGCGAACCATCCAGCGGAGGAAGAGGTGAAGCCGCTTGCATGGTCCGCCCGTGGAAGGCAGGGGGAAGAGGTGGCGGTAGCCGCGCGAGAGGCGCCCTTTCGGGAATATGGGGCTGAGGTCCTGAGCCAGGAACCCCCGGACAAAGCGCTCCAGCGCCGGCCCCACGTCAGGGTCTTCGGGAGAATACCCGGAGAGAAAGTAGGCGCGGAGGCTCCCGTGGCGGATCAGGAGACGCTGGCAGGCCAGGCAGAAGGCGGCGATGTCTCGGGGGCGGTTGAAGCGATACCGGAAGCCCTCAAAGCGCCCCGAGTCCTTGAGCGGGTCAAATCCCAGGATGAAGCGGGACGGCGACGGGCGCATCCGGCTCAGGATCCATTCGATCCAGGGTCCGAAGAGATCCACCCGCCCATACGCGAGGCACGCGGCCAGGAGCGCAACGACCTCGCGGTCCAGCGGGTCAGAATAGCAGAGGGGGAACCGGATAGCGTCCTTGTCGGTGCGAGAGGCCCAGTCGAACTCGCGGTAGAGCCGCTCGAGCGGAACTTTCAGTCGAGTGACAGCGGTCATCGACCCTCTCTGCCCTCCCATCATAGCACGGGCGCTTGTCTCACCTCGGCTCCGCTGCTATGATCTGAGCCATCTCTAACGACTCCCAACCGTGGAGGGACCCCCTATGAAGAGAGCACTGGCACTGGTTCTTGCGACCACGCTACTCGGTTCCCTGACTTCTCTCGGCCTGGCCGCCTACCCCGAGCGGCCTGTAAAGATGATCGTGCCGTGGGCGGCTGGAGGCGACACCGACGCGATCAAGCGAGTGTGGGCCGAGGTCGCCAAAAAATACCTCCCCCAGCCCATCATCATCGCCAACATCCCCGGCGCCTCGGGGACAAAGGGGGCCCGGGAGGCCAAGGGCTCGCCCGCGGACGGCTACACGATCTACTCCACCCACGACTACATCCACACCACCTACTACACCGGCGCCTCTGATGTGAGCTATAAGGACTTTGAGCCCATTTGTCTCGCCACCTCTACCCCGGCCATTCTTTCCGCAAGCCCGAATTCCCCCTGGAAATCCCTCCAGGAGCTCCTCGAGGACTCCAAGAAGCGTCCGGGAGAGATCAAGGTGGGGGCCACCCTGGGCTCGACGAGCCACTTCTTCCCGGCCATGGTTGAGCGTGAGGCGAAGATCAAATGGAAGTACATCAGCTACGAGGGCACAGCCCAGCGCATGACGGCGCTCATAGGTGGCCACATCGAGCTGGGCGAGACCAACCTGACCCAGCTCGACAAGGTAAAGGCGGGACAGATGAAGCTCCTCGCCATCGCGACCGACAAGCGGCACCCCGAGGTGCCTGACCTGCCGACCCTCAAGGAGCTGGGGATCAACGTGACCTGGACAACCGCCCGAGGGTTCGTGGCCCCCAAGGGGACGCCAGAGGCCGCGCTGGCCAAGGTGGAGGAGGTTTGCGCCAAGGTAGCCAAGGACCCTGCCTTTGTGGAAGCTATGAAGAAGCAGGGGACCGATGTAACCTTCCTCGGCCGGAAGGCTTACCGGGACTTCCTCGAGAAGAACGATTTCCTTCTCGCCGAGCTGGCCAAGTCTCTGGGGTACGCCACCAAGAAGTAGCCTGATGCACCGGGATGCGGTGGTGGGGGGCCTCCTGGCCGTCCTGAGCCTCTTCCTGCTCTGGGAGACCCGGGAGATCCCCCACCCCCCGCTTATCCCGATCGGTCCCGCCTTCTATCCGCGAGTTGTCCTCTCGATCTTCCTCCTGCTCAGCATGCTCCTGCTGGTCTCGGGGCTACGCGCTTCCCGGAAGGCGCACGCATGGGACTGGAAGGCCTGGTTTACCCGCTACCGGGTCATCTTAGGCTCCTTCCTCCTGTTCGGCCTCTACACCCTGGCCATGCCGCTTCTCGGATACCTTCTCTCCGCCGCCCTCTTCACAGCCGCCATGCAGTGGTTGCTCGGCCGCCGCGGGCTTAGTCGGCTGCCGGCGGTTCTCGCGGTGGCGGTGGGGACGTCGGTGGGGACCTACGTCGTGTTCCAGCTCTACCTCTACGTGCTTCTCCCACGCGGCGTCCTTTTCCAGTAGGGGCACCCTGTGGAGGCCTTCCTCAACGCCACGCTGGCCGTCCTCGACCCCCAGACATTCCTGTACATGACTGCCGGGGTGGCGGCCGGGCTCCTCGGAGGGGCAATCCCCGGAGTGACCATCACCATGACCGTGATCCTGGTCCTCCCCTTCACCTTCGGAATGACCCCGCTTCAAGGTCTGACCACCATGATCGGGGTCTATGTGGGCGGAGAGTCAGGAGGGCTGATTTCGGCTACTCTTCTTGGGATCCCGGGAACGCCATCGGCCATTGCCACCACCTTCGAAGGCTTCCCGATGACAAGAAAGGGGGAGGCCGGGCGCGCGGTATGGCTCGGTATCTGGGCCTCGCTCCTCGGCGGGCTCCTCGCGGGAATCCCCCTAGTGATAGGAGCCCTCCAGCTCGCCGCCCTTGCCGTCAAGTTCGGGCCCTGGGAGTACTTCTCCCTCTTTGTCCTCACGCTCACCATCGTGGCGAGCCTCGCGGAGCAATCGCTCCTCAAGGGCCTGCTCTCAGGGGTCTTCGGGCTCTTCGTCACCGCGGTGGGCGCTGACCCGCTGATGGCGGTAGGCCGGTTCACCTTCGGGACCGACTTTCTCCTTTCCGGGTTTCCCTTCCTCCCGGTCCTCATCGGCATCTTCGCCTTCTCCCAGCTCATGAAGGACGTCGAAGCCATGGGAGCCGGCGGACAGGGCCCCTTCCTCGGAAAGAATGTCGATCTGAGGGTGAACCACCTGAAGGTGATCGGCGAGATCCTGCGCCAGCCGTGGAACCTTGTCCGCTCCACCCTGATCGGGCTCTGGATCGGGATCCTCCCCGCCGTGGGAGGGTCGGCGGCGAACATCATGGCTTACGATCAGGCCAAGAAGTTCTCCAAGCACCCGGAGAAGTTTGGCACCGGCATCTCGGACGGGATCATCGCGAGTGAGTCCTCGAACAACGCCAACATCGGTGGCTCGCTCATCACGATGATGGCCTTCGGAATCCCTGGGGACGCGGTGACCGCGGTCATGCTGGGGGCCCTGATCATCCACGGGATCCAGCCGGGCCCGCTCTTCGTCACGACCCACACGCTCGTGGCCTACGGGATGTTCGCCGCGTACTTCCTCGCGCATTTCGTGACCGTGGTGGTGGAGGGACTGTCCCTCCGTTACTTCCTCCGTGTGATCCTGATCCCCCAGCCAATCCTGATCCCGATCATTCTGGTCCTCTGCGGAATCGGGGCGTTTGCCCTCAACAACATCATCGAGAATGTCTGGACCTTCTTCTTCTTCGGAATCATCGGCTATCTCATGGTCAAGTTCGGCTTCCCCCTGGCGCCGATCATCTTGGGCGTGGTTCTGGGTGACCAGCTCGAGGTCAACTACATCCGAGCAATCATGACTGATTCAGACCCTTGGCTCTTCCTGACTCGCCCGATCTCGGGGGCGCTCTTGGTCCTATCGGTTATCTCGGTGGGTCTCTCCCTGTGGCAGCGGAGACGGCGGCCGCCGGCCGCGGCAGAAGCCGAGACCGAGATGTGAGAGGAGGTTCCAGGATGATCCGCGTGGGAGTCGTCGGACTCGGTACGATCGGTCGTCAGATCTGCCTCGCCATTGAGGCGGGGATTCCAGGAGTCTCGCTCGCTGGCGGAACCGGACGGGACCGCGCGAAGGCCGAAGCCTTCCTCGCCACGCTCCCCTCCAAGCCCCCCGTTCTTTCCTCAGAAGAGCTGATCCAGGCCTCGGATCTGGTGATCGAGTCAGCCACCCAGGCGGCCCTTCAGGAGCTGGCCCCTAAAGTCCTGGGAGCGGGCAAGGATCTGCTGGTCCTTTCTTGCGGCGGGCTGCTGGGCCGGCAAGACTGGGTGGAGCTGGCCGAAAAGAACCGCTGTCGGATCCTGGTGCCGTCCGGGGCCATCGCCGGGCTTGACGGGGTCAAAGGCGCGCGGGTCGGCGCCATCGACCGCGTCACCATGGAGAGCCGGAAACCGCCCCGGGGATGGGCAGGCGCGCCCTACATCGAGGAGAAGCGAATCAACCTGGACTCGATCACGACGGAGACCCTGCTCTTCGAAGGGCCCGCCACTCTGGCCTGCAAAGCCTTCCCGGCGAATGTCAACGTGCTGGCCGCGCTCTCGCTGGCCGGGATCGGGCCGGAGCGCACCACAATCAAGGTTTTCGCGGTACCCGGGCTCGCGCGAAACACGCACCGGATCACCGTCGAGGGGGAGTTCGGCAGGCTCCAGATCCAGGTGGAGAACGTCCCCTCCGAGAACCCGCGGACCGGCAAGCTCTCCTACCTGTCGGCGATCGCCTTGCTCCGGGAGCTTGGCTCAACCCTCAGGGTCGGAACCTAGGGTCGCCTTCTTCCATCACTCTCCAGAAGGAGTTTGGTCAACCAGCCGAGCCCGAGCCCCAGGAAGGCGATCACGGCGAGCATAATCAGGAACGAAACCAGGAGATCCATACGTCCTAGATGGCTGCAGCACAGATGCCAACCGATCGAGGGATACAACGCACCAAAAACAAAGAGGTTCCGGATTCGTTTCCGAACTCCTGGACGTGCTTATGCCGGGGTGACACGCGAAAACTGTCAGCTTGTCAGTGCCGATACGGGTCTAGAAGGCGCGGTCAGTCCGCGTACAGCTCGATCGTGTAGCCGTTGGGATCCTTGAAGTAGATCCCCCAGTTCCCACGGTGCCCGGTCAGTCTGACCCTGGCGGTCTTGAGACGATCCCGGATCGACCTGAACCGCTTCCGGTCCAGGTGGATGCCGAAGTGGTCGAGCCCCCCGGCCTCCGGATCGAAGCGCTTAGACACTTGGCAGAAGTTGAGGAGGTCGCTCCCGCCAGCACTCTCGAGGAAGACCATGCCGCGGTGGCGGAAGGCCACGCGGAGCCCGAGCACGCCGGTGTAAAAGCGTTCGGTGGTCTTGAGGTCGCGGGTCTTCAGCGCAAGGTGCCGGAGCCCCATGCCACACTCTAGAAGGCTACTTATCCTTGATCGCCGCTTGCACCTTCGCCGCCACCTCGGGCGGGATCGCCGTCATGCCATGCGCTGTCTTGGCGTGCTCCTGAGCCTTCGCCATGACCTCAGCGACATCCTTCCCCTCGACCACTTCGTTGCAGCCGGGCATCAAGTCGCCACATCTCAGTACCTTCGCCATGCTAAACCTCCTTATGAAGTGTGGGGAGACTCTATGCCGACATCCGGGGGGTGTCACTCCGCTCTCGCCGGTTATCCGCTCAGGATGAACCCTTGCTGCCAGGGATGTCAGGCGGTACTTGGTACGGGACCTGGTAAAGATACTCGCGGAGGTAGCGGATCTCCTCGCCTTTGTCATACATGTCAACCCGCATGAGATCGCGGATGGAGATCATGGAGAGGAGGCGGCCTTCGCTCACCACCGGGAGATGACGGATGTTGGCCTGGTCCATCTTGCGCATCGCCGATTGATAGTCGTCGTCGACGTCGGCAACGACGATTTCGGTGGTCATGACGTCCCCAACCGGCGTGCGGGCAGGGTCGAGGCCGCGGTCGACCACTCGCCGCACGACATCACGTTCCGAGAACACTCCCACGAGTTTGTCGCCGTCGAGCACGGCCACGATCCCGACATTGTGAGTCGCCATCATGCGCACCGCGTCGGCCACCAGGGCGTTGCGCTGAACCATGAAGAGAAAACCGTACCGCATGATATCGCGAAGTTTCTTCATCGCTCCCACTCCTCCAATGCCCTCAGCGCCACCACGCACCCCTAGTGGGGTACCGAGGTCTTCGTATCACCGTACTCTCTAGAGCGAGTGGTGGGCCTCCAGGTAGCGCTCGGCTTCGAGGGCCGCCATGCAGCCGGTCCCGGCAGCGGTGACGGCCTGGCGATAGGTATAGTCCTGGACATCCCCCGCGGCAAAGACGCCAGGCACCGAGGTCTGGGTGGTCCCGGGGACCACCTTGATGTACTCGTTGGGCAAAAGTTCGATCTGCCCTTTGAAGAGCTGCGTGTTCGGCTGGTGCCCGATGGCGATGAACAGGCCGTCCACGGGCCGTTCGGACAGCTCGCCGGTCTTGAGATTCTTCAGGCGGACGCCGGTGACCTTCCGCTTCGAGACATCCTGCACCTCGTTCACCGTAGCGTTCCAGATAAACTCGATCCTCGGGTTCTTGAACGCGCGCTCCTGCATGATCTTGGAGGCGCGCAAGGTGTCCCGTCGGTGGACGACCTCTACCTTGCGGCCGAGCCGCGAGAGGTAGAGCGCCTCTTCCATGGCCGAGTCGCCCCCCCCCACCACCATGATGTTCTGGTCCTTGAAGAAGAACCCGTCGCAGGTCGCGCAGGTCGAGACCCCGCGCCCCATGAGCTGCCGCTCGGATTCAAGCCCGAGAAGCTTGGGTGAGGCGCCCGTGGCGATGATGGCTGTGTGGCTCTCGTAGGCGTTGTCTCCAGTCTTTACCACCAGCGGGCGCCTGGAGAAATCCACCTCGGTCACATCGTCGCCGATGATCTCGGTGTCGAAGCGCTCGGCCTGCTTTCTGAAGATCTCCATGAGCGGAGGGCCGTCGATCCCGTCCACGAAGCCAGGATAGTTTTCCACCAGCGTGGTCAGCATGAGCTGTCCGCCCCACTGGGCCCCAATGAACATGAGCGGGGAGAGGTTGGCCCGCGCGGCGTAGATGGCCGCGCTGTAGCCGGCTGGCCCTGACCCGATGATAATGACCTTCCGCGTCTGACCCATGGTGACCGCTACACTATGAGATGCCCGAGAGGTCCAAAACGATTCGGGCTGGCGAGCTCACACGCCCAGGAGCGGGCCGAGGGCGCCGAGGTCACGGATCTCGTACTCCGGCGCCGGGATTCCTTCCGGAAGCAGCTCGCCGTCTCGGTTGAGCCAGGCCGCGGCGAGGCCGGCCCGTTTGGCCCCCAGCACGTCGATGTCGGCCCGGTCCCCGACGAAAAGCGTCTCGCCGGGGGAGACCCCGAGCCGCGCCAGGGCCACCTCGAAGATGATCGGCTTCGGCTTCCGCCACCCCACCTCATCAGAGATGACCACGGCGTCGAAGAAGGCCGCGATCCCCTCCCGTTCCAGGATCCAAGAGGCGGTCGGGGTGTAGTCGAAGTTGGAGACGACCCCGAGTCTGAAGCGCGACGCGAGACGGGTCAGGAGCGTCCGGTGCGACGCGGGGAATTCGGCTGCCCGAGAGAGTTCCCGTTTGTGAGTGGCGAGAAGCTGCGCGACCACCTCCGGCGGCACCGTCCCGGGGTCCAGTCCCAAGCGGCGGAAAAGGAAGCCGAACCGCTCAGGTGCCGGAACCTCGCGGGAGTCCACGGCGCGGATCCGCTCGGCCTCCTGCCAGCTGGCGATCAGCGCCTCATAGAACTGCGGCAGATCCACCCCCGGGGCGTAGGGAGCCAGGATCGGGAAGAGGTGTCCCGCGGTTGAACGCACGACTTTCCCGTTGATGTGGACCTCCGGCAGGCGGTTTCGGTCGAAGAGGACCAGCGTATCAAAGAGGTCGAAGAGAACCACCTTGAAGGTCACGAGGCGCCGCCCCCGTCCTGACGCACCTTCCGGACCGCCGTCACCATCGCCTTCATCTTCTGGATGGCTTCCTCAACAGTCCTGGTCTTGAGCCCACAGTCAGGATCTACCCAGAGCCGATCCGCGGGCAGGACGCGAACCCCGCGCATGATCCGCTCCCTCACCTGGTCGACCCCCTCGATAGCGTGCGAGTGCACATCCAGGACCCCCAGCGAGAGGTCCTTGGTGAACGGGTCCTTCTCGAAGATCCTGAGCAGGTCCAGGGCGCTGTTGGAGACGGCCAGGTCCAGGTTATCCACCGGAAGCCCGAGCATGTCAGGATAGATGGTCTCGAAGGCGCCGTAGCAGGCGTGGGTGATGAGGTAGGCCGGTAGCCCGTCAGTGACCACGTGCATGGCCTCGATCGCGAAGGGAAATTCCTCCGGGCGTACCGAGATCGCCGGCTCGTCCACCTGGATGATCTTGGCCCCCGCCTCGATCAGGGCCTCGGCCTCCTTCCTGATCTCTCTGGCTAACGCCAGACAGGCGGCTCGCCGGTTCGGGTAGTAGTCGTTGAAGGACCAGTCCATGACGGTGTAGGGGCCGGTCACCATCCCTTTCACCGGCTTGTGGGTGAGGCTCTGCGTCCACTTCCACCAGGACACGGTTATGGGCCCGGGCCACTTCACCGCCCCGGTGATGACCGGTTTGTGGTAATAGCGGTTGCCGTACGAGCGCACCAGCCCGCCGACCTGAAACCCCCCCATGATCTCGGCAAAGTAGGCCACCATATCGCCCCGGTACTGCTCGCCGTCCACCAGGACATCGATCCCGATCTCCTCCTGGGTCCGCACCCAGAACTCCGTGGCCTTTTTCTCCAACGTCTCGAGCTCGTTCCGCGTGATCTGGTTGCGGGCGAAACGGGTCCGGGCCTCCGCCAGCTCCGGCGCCTTGGGGAAGCTCCCCACCGTGCTGGTGGGAAGGAGGGGAAGATCGAGGCCGAGACCCTGAAGTTTCTTGCGGCTCATCGGCGCCCTCCAAGGTAGGCATCCCTGAGATGGCGCATGGTCTCGAGCTTGGCCTTCGCGCGGTCTCGGGGGAGAAACTCAAGACCGCAGGACGGACTCAAGTACCCGCGTCCCGCCGGCAACTTCGGGAGCACCTGGTCGAGAATGGGGAATACCGCTTCTGGCGTCTCGAGCCTCGTGTTCCGGCCGTCGATCAGGCCGAGGCCGAGCGCCTTGGACGAGCCGGCCTCAGCGATCAGGCGCGGGAGCTTTGGGCTATAGGTGAAGTCCAGGCTCAGGACATCCACGGGCAGAGCCTGGAGCTCCGCGTAGAGCGGCGCCGCGTCCCCGAAGCAGACGTGGACCACCAGGCTCGCCGGACCCTTGGCCCGGGCGAGCACGGCCAGGGCTTCCTGAAGGAGCTGAGTGTCCTCCGGGTAGTGGAGGATTGCAGGCTCGTCCACCTGGATCACCGACGCTCCAGCGGCTCTAAGATCCTTGACCTCCTCAGAGAGGACTTCGGCATAGGCTAACACGAGAGCGCCAAGGGTCCGATACCCTGCTTCCAGGATCGAGCCCCGCGCCAGCGTGTAGGGGCCGGTCAGGACTGGCTTCACCGGGCGGGAGGAGACTGAGCGGGCGAACTGATACTCGCCGAGAAGAATCGGCCCCCGGCGGCGGACCGGCCCCTTCACGACAGGCTGGCGGAAGTAGAAGTTGGTGTCGAAGAAACGCAGAAGACCGTTAATTTCCGTCCCCTCCAAGCCGCGGCAGAAATGGGAATAGGGGTCGTACCAACGGATCTGGCCGTCTGTGATAAGCTCGACGCCCGCCTCGATCTGCTCGCGGATCACCTCGGTTGTCACTTCATTTTCAACCTTCCTGAACGCCTCCTCGCCGATTTCCCCCCGCTCCCGCTGAGCATACGCCCGGCGGTGGTGCTGCAGTTCCGGGGCGTCCCCGATCCGGGGGTAGCTTCCCGCGTGGGTCAGAACGAGCTCCATTCAGTCTCCTTTCAGAGCGCCTTCCGGCCGCCGTACCCCTCGTCCAGGCCGTGCCAGAACCTGATCTTGGTTTCGCCCAACCGCCAGCAGAGGTTCACCTCCTGATTATCCAGCAGGGAGGGAAAATCGACCAGCCCCATCCCAAGATCCTTTGGGGCTCCGCCCAGGTTCACGATAGCGGCGAGTCCCCCCTGGATCTCGCGGGTCAGCTCTTCCAGCTGCTGCGTGCGTTCGCGCCAGGTCGTCTGGTCCAGGATTCCACCCCCCGCCATCGTGATCC
>CAYFIG010000025.1:12953-14004 GCA_964342905.1 uncultured bacterium | reverse complement strand
ACCAACCAAAGAGGGCGTTCGCCCCCAGGCCGACGAGGAGCGTCAACGAGAGATACGCGCAGACTGCGGTCTCTACAGCGTCGGCAGCCAGCGCCCGGCTCCCCAGAGCACGGGCGGTGGCCCGCTTCTGCGCAGCCAGGAGCGGCATCACGATCAACGAGGCGATAGCCAGACCAATCCCAATCCAGCTTTCCGCCGGGGCCTCCTGGCGCCAGAGCTTCATGCTTGACTCGTAGGAGATATAGGCGGCCACAGCGAGGAAGGTGACGCCCACGAAGCCGAGGGCCCGGCGCTCCGCCCTGATGACCCTCCCTTCCTCGGCCCCGCCCACCTCCCTGAGGACGCGCCAGAGGACCATGAGCGCGGCGGCGGTCTCGATGACCGAGTCCAGTCCGAAACCGACGAGGGCGATTGAGCCGCCACGAGCCCGGCCCCGATGGCGACCAGCGCCTCAACGCTGTTCCAGCCGATGGTGAACCATTCCAGCCTCACTCCACGTCGCAGCAGCTCAGCACGCGGCTTCCCCGGAGTATGCACGGGAGCCTCGCAGACGCAGCTCATGAGCCAGACGACTTGGGGGGGGCCCAGGCCGCGCGGGCCAGCATGGCCCCCGTGGTTAGGGTGATAAGGAAGAACACTGCCGCGCCGAGGCTCATCGGGACCTCGCCCCCACCGGGGAGGGGGACAGTAGGGACCGTGGGAGCGAGCATGACTCGCCCAACCCCGAAGGCCCGGACGGCCACGAGGAGGGTGAGGATCCGGCAGAACCAGAGGTAGCCTTTTCCCTTATGACCACGGGCGATGAGCCAGGGGAAGAGCACGACGAATATCGCCCCCAGGATGAACCAGAGGATTCCTCGGCCGACGCTGAGGCCACGACTGGCCAGGTAGAGGCCTCCGAACCAGTAGACAATCCCGTAGGCCAAATAGGCCCACGAAGCCTGCTTAAACTTCGCCTCTCGCGTCGCCAACCACTACCCCCTTGGGCGGAAGCGGGCGCCCCACTTCTGGCGGACCTCCGCCATCACCTCGGGAGTCACCACAGCCCGGC
>CAYFIG010000025.1:9343-12943 GCA_964342905.1 uncultured bacterium | reverse complement strand
TCATCCCGCGCGCGAAGGACGGGATCGCTTCGAGCCTCTGGCGGGCGGCGGCTTCCCAGGTCAGCTCGGTTGAGACCTCTAGGCCGAATGTCTGCTCGGCCGGAAGATCAATGACACGGCCGCCGTGCTGGCCGGGCTGGTACGCGCACGCGGGGTCCTCAGCCAGGTAGTCGCCGTAGGTGGCATAGGCGCGGCAGCGGCAGCCGCCGCAGAGCTTCGAGAACTCGCACACCCCGCAGCGGCCGCCGAGCTTGGGCTCGCGGAGGTCGTTGAAGACTTTGGCGTGCTCCCAGAGGTCGGCAAAGGAGGTCTGGCGGAGGTTCCCGGCCGCCACTGGCATGTAGGGGCACGGCGTGACGTCGCCCTCGGGCGTGATCCGGCAGTAGTACTTTCCCGCGGGGCAAGAGCCGTGAGCGTAATTCTTCAGCAGCGGGGACCGGGGATCCAGCTCCCAGATGATCCGGCGAAAGTGGGGGGCGCACTTGGCCCGGATCAGGAGGGGTCCGGCCTTGCCTACGGGAGTGCTCCAGGGGTCTTCGGGCTCGGACCCGTTCCCCACCCCCTGAGCCCGGGCCAGATACGTGAGGATCCTCTCGTACTGGATCGGGGTGATGTCTGTCAGCCGCTCCCCTCGACCAGTCCTCACCAGGAAGAACAAGTTCAGCACCTTGGCGCCCAGCGCGATGGCCAAGTCGATCATCGCCGGGATCTCGTCCACGTTCCAGTCCGTCACTGTCATGTGGAGGGAGAAGTCGAGCCCTTCGCCCCGGAGGGCCTGCGTGGCCCGCACGGCGCCCTCCCAGGCGCCCGGGAGGTGGCGGAATTCGTCGTGCTTCTTCTTGTCCGTGGAGTCCAGGCTGAGGGAGGCGCCCATGATCCCGTGCTGGCGCATCAGCTTCGCCTGCTTTTCGCGCAGGAGGACCCCGTTGGTCCCGAGCACGACCGTGAAGCGCTTCTCGGACGCATAGTCGGCCAGCTCGAAGATGTCCTTGCGGAGGAGGGGCTCGCCGCCCGTGAGGATCAGGAACACATGGGGGTTGACCTGGGCGATTTCGTCCATGACCCGCCGGCACTCGGCCGTCGTGAGCTCTTGACCGGCGTCGGCGCCGGGGAACGCCGACATGTAGCAGTGCGCGCAGAGCAGGTTGCACCGTTGGGTGAGATTCCAGGAGACCGAGTAGGCTCTGTAGCTCACGCTCCGGCTCTCGCGTGGTCTACTTTTCCTTTTTTGCAGGCTTTTCTGGCTTCTCTTTCTTTCCAGCCGACTTGGCCTCCTTGGCTGGCTTCCCCTGATCGCCCTTGCCGTTTCTCACGGCGGGCCCCAGCTTCACGCCAAGCTCCTGGGCGATCTGCCCCCAGCCCTTGCCGGCTTTGCGCATCGCCAAGATCTCATCGACACTCTTACCCGACTGCTTGGCCAGGTCCTCGGCGATGGCCTTCTCGCCCTTCCCCAGCGTTTCCTTTTTCGATTTCGGCTCAGCCTTTTGCTCGGCTTTCGGCGCCGCTTTTTGCTCGGTTTTCTGCTGGGCCGCGGCGGGTCCTGCCGACGCGCTCAGCAGGACACAAATCGCAACACCTCCCACAAACGCCTTGCTCCTCCTACGCATTTTCTTGCCTCCTGGCCGGCTATGCCTTCTTCTGCTTGATGTAGCCGGCGATGACCTCGTTCATGGTGTTGCGGGCGTGGCCGATCCCTTCCTCGCAAAGGGCGAGGTCGATGGTCGTCACGCCCTTCTCCCGCCCCACCCGCTCGATCTCCTCCCGGGTCATGTCGCGCATGAAGCCAGCAGGAACGCGGTTGAGGCGGGCGGTCGCCTCCTGGGTCCACGCGAACTCCCCCGATTGGCCATTGCCGCCGTTGTCGGCCGGCAGCGCCGCAGGCTCAAACTTGGTCTTCGCGATCAAGGTGTCCCAACCCGCGCCGAGCTTGTCCTGCCCTACGGTCTCCTCGATCATCGGATACGCCAGCTCGCGGGTGATGACCGGGATCTTTTTTGAGCGCGCGTACTTCTCGATCCGCGCCTTGGCCCGTCGGCGGAGGTAGGCGTCGGTCACCTCACGGAGGCCGTCGCGAGCGTCCTGGGACCATTTCACGGTGATCCCTGGCAGGGGCTCTTCTTCCTCCACGACTCCTTCCTGGGCTGCGATGGCCTCCACGACCGCCTTGTCGATCAGCTGGAACTTGTCGGCCTCCGCCGTGCAGACCGGGCACTTCACCACGGGGTTCGGCCCCTTCACGGTGTAGCCGCAGACGGAGCAGATTGCCGTCACCCGCGCCCCCTCGGAGCGGAGCTTCGCGATCGCGACGTCCTCCGCAAGGATCTGCATCTTCTCGGCCATCCGGGTCGGCATGAAGATCGCCATGGCCTCGTCGATGACCTTCGAGGTGATGACGGTGTGCCCCTGCTCGATGGCGTAGCGGAGCAGCGCTGTCCTGGCCACCCCTTTCACTTGCGGCGGCACCCGCTCCATCCGAGCCTCGGCCTCCTCGGTCCAAGAGATGATCTCCTCAGCCTTGACGTCCAGCGGCGGATAGAACTTGCCTCCGGTCAGGAGCACGTTCGTGGGGGCAAGCCGGAGGAGGTTCTCGGTGTTGGAGCCCAGGTCCGTCTCGTTCTCGTCTGAGTGGACTCCGACCCGCCCAAGGATGAGCAACCAGGGTTTCTCTTTCCGACAGTACTGGAGGACTTTCTCGAAGCACTTGCCGTCCAGCAGGGTGATCCCCAGCTCGACCCCTTCCTCCTGGGCCAGCTTCCGCCCGATCTCCAGGTGCGACTGGTAGATCTTGGCTAACCCGGTGTCGATGATCTCCTCGTGCAGCTGCTCTTGCTCCTTGAACCGAAAGATCTTGGAGGCCTTCTCGGAAAGGACTCCCACGAGCCCGTTGAACATAGCGTAGTGCAGGTAGGGGTCGTACACGGCCACGGCCTCCACGGTCCGATGGAGCGCCTTGCCGAGGGCGAGGCTGATCTTGAGGCCGTAAAACGACTGAGGGCTGCCATCGAGCCCCACCACGATGGCCCCACCGGGGACGGTGAGCGGGTCCGTGTTCCTCACCACCAGGGTGTCGGCCGAGATCTTCCGCACGAACCGCTCGGTCACCGACCCGAGCTGGCTGTCTTTCGCCGCCCCCATCCCCAGGGCCCCCATGACCACCAGGTCGTAGCCCGACTCCTTCGCGTCCTGGATCAGCACCTTGTAGTGTTTGCCGTCGAACATTTTCCGTTCACACTCGAGCCCCGCCGCCTCCGCCTTCCGGGCCATGACATCCAGGTAGCTATCGGAAATGAGCTGCAGCCCCATGGCGATCAGGGAGTCGTGGATTTTCCGCTGCCGCTCCAGTTCGGTCTCGTCCTTGTACTCTTCGGGCAGCGTGTACTCCATCTGCTTGAAGCGGTAGTCGTGGAGCCGCGCGGCGTAGACGTGACAACCTGTCAGCTTGGCGCCAAAGGCCTTGCCCAGCTCAACGGCCAGATCAATGGCCCGGTTGGAGTAGTCCGAGTTGTCCACGGGAACGTAGATGTGCCGGTACATTGAGGGCCTCCTCGCTTAGTCCTCGGAGGGGGGCTTCGCCCCCCTACACTCGCCTCCGGCTCGCGC
>CAYFIG010000025.1:0-9333 GCA_964342905.1 uncultured bacterium | reverse complement strand
CGCGAGAACCGCTCCGCGTGCCGAACCTCCCCAACACCTACTTGAGCTCCCGGCTGCCCGCCGCCGCGCCCCTGGGAGGGATGGTCGCCTCCGTGGTGACCCGTCGCGGCTCATCGTAGAGGGGTCGCCCGTCCTTGTCGAACCCTTTTTGGACGAACCCCTGGTGCCACATGGTGACGTTGTACCGCTCCGGAGGGATCCCGTCAATCCTGAAGCGTCCGTGCACATCGGTGACGGCGAAGTACGGGCTGTCATGGACCACGATCCAGCCCAACATGTGCCTGACATGAATCATACCGCCGGAAAGATCAGGTAGAGCATCACGTAGACGACCACTCCTGTGACCGACACGTAGAGCCAGAGCGGAAGGGTCCATCGGGCGATCCGCACGTGTCGCGGGAACTGCGCCCGCAGGGCGCGGGAGAGCGTGACCAGCGCCAATGGAACAATGAGCACAGCCAGGCTCGTGTGGGAGATCAGGATCGTGAAGTAAATGGCCCGAATGGCTCCGGTCCCGCGAAAGGCCACGGAGCCGACGTGATAGTGGTAGGTCAGGTAGGAGATTAAGAAGAGCGTGGAGGCGCAAAACGCGGACACCATGCAGGCTTTATGCGCCGTCACCTTGCGCCGTCGGATGAGGAGGTACCCGGCGGAGAGGAGGACCGCACTGGTTCCGTTGAGGATGGCGTTGAGCGTGGGGAGAATCGAGAGGGGAAGCAGGCTCATCGGGGTGCGCCGGGACCCGCCGGCTGTGGTCAGTGCTTCTCGACAGCAGCCGGCTTGACCGTCTCGGCGGTCCGGTGCGGGACGGCGGTGGAGTCCGGGATAAGCAGGAAGACCAGGAGGGCGCCGAGGGCAAGCGGTGTCACCGCGATCAGCCCGAGGGCGCGGCGCTCGAACCTGAGGTGCATAAAGTACATCGCCACCAGGGAAGCTTTGGACACCGCCAGAGAGATCAGGAGGACCGCGATCACGAGCTTGACGACAGGCAGGAAGATGACTCCGATCTCGATCACGGTCAGGGCGAACAACCACCAAAAGATCGCCATGTAGCTCGGACCCTTATGCGCTTCAGCCATTGCGTTCACTCCGTTGGACCGCGTATCGGTCAGTGCACGGGTTGAGCTTACAGCAGATACACAAACGTGAACACCATGATCCAAACCAGATCCACGAAGTGCCAGTAGAGTCCCGCAATCTCCACCACGTTGTAGGTCCACCGCCAGTCACGAACCCGGGACACCAGCGCGAGCATGCACGACAGGTAGATGACACCCCCCGTCACGTGAAGACCGTGGAACCCCGTGATGATGAAGAACGTGGTCCCGAAGAGCGACGCCCCCCACGGGTTGCCATAAATCTTTAGCCCTTCGAGGATCAGCTTGGTCCACTCATACGCCTGGAGCCCGAGGAAGGTGGCGCCCCCCAGGATGGTCAGCCCGAGAAAGAGCATCGTCCGCGCTTTATTCTCGAGCTTGACCCCTTCGAGGCCCTTGACCATGGTGACACTCGAGCAGATCAGGAGAAAGGTCATGAACGCCGTGAGGGTGATCCCGAGGCGGTCGTAGGGGTTGGGCCAATCGGCGCTCCCATAGCGCATGGCGCCGTAGCCACAGAGGAGCGTGGCAAAGCCTATCGCGTCCCCGACGAG
The DNA here is from genome assembly GCA_964342905.1 of uncultured bacterium. Classification (GTDB taxonomy): domain Bacteria; phylum Methylomirabilota; class Methylomirabilia; order Rokubacteriales; family CSP1-6; genus CAYFIG01. The sequence goes on along the minus strand of CAYFIG010000025.1, from coordinate 7,682 downwards.
GAAGATCCACATCCCGAGCTTGCCCCAGCTCTCAGGTGTGAGAGGGGATTCGGCTGGTTCGATGGCTGGATGTGCGATCGCAGCGTGATTCAACCTTCGCTCTCCTGTTGTGTCCCCGCGACGTGAAGGATCCGGGTGTTCATGGCCTCACCGGAGGTACACGAGCGTGTACAGCACGGGCCAGAGAAATACGACGAAGTACCAGTACATTCCGCAGAGCGAGACCGCGACGCGGTGCTGCGGGCGGATACCCGCGCCGGCGGCATGACTGCGCCCCCATCTCACCCCAACCAGAACGACCGAGAGCCAGATCAGAGCCGCGAGGACGTGGACGCCATGGGCCCCGATCACCGTGTAGAAGGTGGTGCCGTAGGCTCCGGACGAAACCGTCAGCCCGAAGTGAACGAGCCGCGCCCATTCGTACCCCTGCACGGCGAGGAAGATGACCCCGAGCAGCGCCGTCTGGCCCAGCCCCGCGACCAGCCCGTCCCGATCGCCCCGGCGGTTCGCGCGGAGGGCGCGCGTCATCGTGAGGCTCGAAGCCAGCAGGATGAGCGTGTTCACCCCGGTCACCCCGACCGGCAGGCGTGGCTGGAACGGCGGGGGCCAGACCTGAGCTCCGAGGCGCAAGATCATGAACGCGGCCACCAGCGCGGCGAAGAACATGGTCTCCGCCCCCAAGAAGATCAGCATCCCGAGCCGTGCGTTATCGATGAGCGGACGCGACTCGGGCTCGCGGGAGGGAAACGGATCGCCCTCCCCCCCATCCTCCGGCGGGACGACCGGGGGGAGCCGATCGAGGTCTGCCAGCAGCCCGTCCAGGATTTCGTCCTTCTCGCGAACGGCGGTCTCGGTCGCCATCTCTCAGTTCCGCACCCAGATCACGATGAGCGAGGCGATGGAGAGCAGGGCGATCCACCCGACCAGAGCCATCGCCACGCGGAAGTTCCGCTGCTTGAAGTCTTCACGCCTCACTGACGTCTCCACGGCTCTAGAATTCCCTCGGGCAATGCCACCTACCGAGCCGGGCACTCATCAGAACCTCACCTTGTCCAGGACCATCAGTCCCAGTAAGAGCGGGAGGTAGAGGACCGATGCGAACACGAGGCGCCTGGCCGTCGACACCGACCGGGAGACAGCTTGGGACATTCCGCAGACCAGGAACCCGAGCCCCAGGAGAAGCGCCCCGAAGAAGTACACCGCGCCGGTGAGGCCAAGCAACGTCGGCAGCAGCCCCACCGTGAGGAGTGCCAGGCACCCCGCCACGATCTGCCGCTCAGTGCTTGTTCCGTTCGGGTCCACCACCGGCAGGACGCGGATCCCCGCCCTCGCGTAGTCCTCTCGGTAGAGGCGAGCGATCGCCAGCGTGTGGGGAAGCTGCCAGAGGTACAGGATGCTAAAGAGCACCCAGGCTCCCGCCCCGAACTCCCCGCTGGCCGCGACCCACCCGACGACCGGAGGCAGGGCGCCGGGAATTGCTCCCACGACCATGCAGAGCGGACTCCGCAGCTTGAGCGGGGTATAGACGAAGAGGTAGAGCGCGACGGTCGCAGCGGTCACGGCGGCTGCGAGGGCGCCCACAGCAAGCCAGAGATAGAGAAGGCCCCCGACGGTGATCGTCGTGCCAAAGGCCAGAGACTCACCGGGCTGGAGCCGTCCATCAGGCAGCGGACGAAGGCGCGTGCGTTCCATGCGCGCATCGAGGTCCCGCTCGAGGAACTGGTTCAGCGCCAGGGTCCCCGCCGCGGCCAGACCTGTTCCGATCAGGGTGGAGAGCAACCGGAGGAAATCGGTCGCGCCCGAGGAGCCCAGGTAATAGCCAACGATCGTCGTGACCAGGACCATCGCGACGACCCGGGGCTTGGTCAGAAGAAGGAAATCGAGCGCTCGCCTCCGTTCCCGCGTGAGAACAAACTCCAGGGCTCCAGCAGGGGGCGTCATGCCGCGACCCGTTTTGGCGACAGCCGGTCCGCCAGAAGCGCGGAATCTCTGTCCGCGGCTGGTGCCCGGTACGTCTGAAGCGTGAGCAGCAGGCTCACTGACAGCAACACCGCACCTGTGATCCGGTGGGCCACCGGGACTGCCAGCGCTGAAAACTCGGGCCCGACATAGGCTCCGAGCCCCAGGAGCAGCTGGAACCCGAGCAGGCCCCCGAGCCAGATCACCGGCCGGACGAGGGTCGGGTGCTCAGCATGACGGCGCAGGACCCTTAGAACGAGGGCGGGGATCAAGAAACTGACCACGGCAGCTCCCGCAAGATGTTCATTGAACCACTGGCCGAAATGGATCAGGAGGGCCCCGAAAACGATCTGAAGATAGATCGCGCCGGTCGTCAGCAGCGCGAGCCATGGCAGCGACACATCGGGCGTTCGGAGAGCGGCCGGGGCCGCCGCCGTCCACTCGCGGGACGTGACCACTAGGAGGACGGTCGTGAGCGCAAAGAACGCGGGGGCAATCGAGCCGTGGACGACGGCGAGTGTCTCCTTCAACAGGACAACCCTGAGCCCTCCCAGCACACCCTGGACGGTCACCAGGCCCACCGCCAAGACGCCGAGCCAGCGGACCCAGCGCCGGGGCTCCGCGACCCACAAGCGGAGGGCGAGCGCGAGGGTCAGGAGACCGACAACTGCGCCGATCAGTCGATGGCTATGCTCGTAGAAGATCCCGCCCACCATCTTGGACCAAGGGTAGAGAAACATGTTGTACCCGAAAGTCGTGGGCCAGTCGGGGACCGCCAGGGCGGCCCCCGTCGTCGTGACGAGGCCCCCCGCGATGAGAAGGACGAGCGTTGCCCCGCAGAGGGCAACCGCCAGCCGGTGCCCCCACCGATCGCTGGCTGGGCTGGGCATCGTGCTCAATGATGGCGCGCCGCAGCAGCGGGCACGGCAGCGGGGGGCTGGGTCTGGGGGAAGTAGTCTTCCTCGACTTCGGGCGAGCTGTACTCGTAAGGACTGCGATACACGGTGGGAATCCGGTCCCCCCAGTTGAGGTGCGGGGGAGGCGAGGGAGCCGTCCACTCGAGGGTGTTCGCCTGCCAGGGGTTGAGTGGAGCCTTCCTGCCGGCGAACAGGCTCCAGAAAAAGTTGATCACGAAAAAGATTTGTGCCAGGCCGAGGGCGAAGGCGCTCCAGGTGATGAGCACATTCCACCACTGCAGGTGCTGCAGGAACTCGTACTGCATCGGGTTGTAGATCCGCCGCATCATCCCGCCCACGCCCAGGATGTGCTGGGGGAAGAAGGTGAGGTTGAAGAAGATGAACGTGGGCCAGAAGTGGAGGTGCCCGAGGACGGGGTTCATCATCCGGCCGAACATCTTGGGGAACCAGTAGTAGATCGCCGCGAAGGCGCCGAAGATCGAGCCCCCGAACACCACGTAGTGGATGTGGGCGACGATGAAGTAGGTGTCCTGGATAAAGATGTCCACTGGCGTGGAGGCCATGAAGATCCCGCTGAGGCCGCCGATCACGAACATCGAGACAAAGGCGAGCGCGTTGAGCATGGGGACCGTGAGGCGGATGTTCCCCCCCCAGAGGGTCCCGAGCCAGTTGAAGGTCTTGATGGCTGAGGGAACGGCGATGATCATCGTCGTCACCACGAACGACATGCCCAACGCCGGGTTCATCCCGCTCACGAACATGTGGTGCCCGTACACGGTCCAGGAGAGGAAGCAGATGGCCAGCATGGAGTAGACCATGGCGTGGTAGCCGAAGATCGGTTTGCGGGCGAAGACGGGCAGGATTTCGGAGGCGATTCCCATGGCCGGGAGAATCAGGATGTAGACCTCCGGGTGGCCAAAGAACCAGAAGAGGTGCTGCCAGAGGAGTGGCTCTCCGCCGCCCTCAGGCAGGAACCAGTGGGTCCCCAGGGTGCGGTCAAAGAGCAGCAACGCGGTGGCCGAGGTCAGCACCGGCAGCGCCAGCAGCAGGAGAATCGCCGTGATGAACAGCGACCAGACCGCCAGCGGCAGGCGGAAGAAGGTCATCCCGGGTGCGCGCATGTTGGTCACTGTGGTGATGTAGTTGATGGCGCCCATCATAGAGCCGATGCCCATGACGAAGAGGCTAATCAGCCAGAGGTTCTGTCCCCAGTCCACGCCGGTGTAGCTCGCCTTGGCGGACAGCGTCGCGTACGCGGTCCAGCCAGTGGATGCATGCCCGCCAGGAACGAAGAAGCCGGCCAGCATGATCAGGCCAGCCAGGATGGTCGCCCAAACCGAGAGCATGTTCAGCCGGGGGAAGGCCATGTCCCGGGCCCCGATCATGAGCGGGATCAGGAAGTTCCCGAAGGCGCCCGCCAGGATCGGCATGATCACGAAGAAGATCATGAGCGTGGCGTGCATGGTGAAGGCCATGTTGTAGGCCTCAGGCGGGAGCACCCCTTCGGTATCCTTGAGCAGCCATCCAAGTCCCGGCACCGGCGTTTCGGGCCACGCCAGCTGCCAGCGGATCAGCATGGCCAGGAGCCCCCCGATCACCATCATGAAGAGCCCCAGGAAGAGGAACTGCCGCGCGATCATTTTGTGGTCGGTGGAAAAGATATAGGTGCGGATGAAGCCCAGCTCCTCGTGAGCGGCATGGGCTTCGTGCGTGATCACGGCGGTCGCCGGATTACTCATCGCTTCTCCTCTCCTCGTGGAGATTCACTGGGTCCATTGCTCCTTCAGCCACTTCTGATACTCCTCCGGCGTGTGGACATAGAGCCACCCCCTCATGCCCGAGTGACCGAACCCGCAGAGCTCCGCGCAGGGGATCTCGTACTTCCCCGGCTTGGTCGCCTCGAACCACTGCGGGATTTCCCGGCCCGGGACCGCATCCTGCTTCATCCGAAGCTGGGGCACGAAAAAGCTGTGGATGACGTCCTTGGACTTGAGGATTACCACCACGGGCTTCCCCACTGGGACGTGAACCTCGTTATCGAACGTCTTGTCGTCCTCGGTCCCGAACTTCCCGTCGGGGCCCGGGTAGGTAACCAGCCAGTTGAACTGCTTGGCCATCACCTCGATCTTGAGGTCGGTCTCCGGTACCTGCATCTTGATCCGCGCCCACGTAGGGAAGGACAGTCCCGTCAGCACGATCAAGATGAGCGCCGGGACCACGGTCCAAATAATCTCCACCGTTGTGTTGCCGTGCGTGTAGCGGGCCCGCCGCCCCTCCCGATGCCGGTACATCACGAGGAACGCGATCATCGCCGCCGCGACGAGGAGGAACACGCCGCCCGTGATGTAGTAGATCAGGTTGAAGAGAAAGTCGATGTCCTTCCCGTAGGTCGAAACGTTTTCCGGAAGCCACCAGCTCAGCATGGGCGCATCCCCTGTCCCGCTCACCCGCGCGTTGTTATTAGGATTTCTTGACTACTCTTCTAAACCGATCGCACTATTCTCCGGGGCAAACAGCGCCCTTGTCAAGCTCCTCATGGGGGTTTGTCCGTGTCCGGGCTACTTCTTCGTCAGCTCGAAGGCCACCTTGGTTTCGGCCCCTGCCTTCACCTCAACCTCCTTGGTCATTTTCCCGAGCGTCTCGTGCCACACCTCGACCGTGTGCTTCCCCGGCGGCACGTTCTCGATCTTGAACGCGCCTTTGTCATCGGTCACCCCGTAGTACGGATGCCCCGTCACCACGATCCAGCCGGCCATCCAGCTGTGGGCATCGCACTGGACCTTGATGATTTCTGGCTTTTCGAACTTCTCGGTCATGACCTTCTTGAACTTGGGCTGGGCCTTGTTGATCGAGGGGTTGGCGGTGGAAAAGGTGTGAATATTGTGAAGCACCCCGTCGGGGTTCAGGATGTCCACTTCGGCTCCTGCAGGGATGAGGAGAACGTGGGGCTCGAAGTGACATCCCTTCTGGTCCAAGGTGGGTTTCTTCGCCGGCTTCGGCGCGGGTCCTTTGGCCCCGGCCACGGACACCACAGCCCACTGAATCCCCTTGTTAGGCCCCACCAGGAGATCCTCGGACTTCTTTTCGTCGCCGCACGCCTGGTTGTCCTTGTTGATCTTGAGAACCTTGGGTGCGGGCGGCGTGCCCGCAAACTTCACCTCACCCACGATGGACCCTCCGCCTTGGGCGATCACCGGAGTGGATCCCCCAAGGACAAGCGCGGCCAGCAGGGCCAGAGCACTGATGACGGTTACCCGCTTACGCATTGCTCGCTCCTCCTTATCCTCCCTGGGCCCTCCGTCGCGCGCGGCGCACCACGAGGAGCTCGAGCGCTACGGTAACAAGGACCACCAAGGGTGGAATGATATACGGCTTGTTCGAGCCCGGTTCTTCTAAAACAAGATAATACCACGATGAGAAGGCCATCTTGCTTCCGGTCTCACCTGCCCCACCGTCCCACGCCATGAAGGCCACCGAGAGGAAGCGTCCCACCGGAAACTCGAGGTCGTTCGGGTCCTGGGTGGCGCGTGGACGTTTGATGACCAGGCGGTACTGGCCGTCTGAGAAGACGGCTTTCCCCCTGGCCTGAACCGCCTCGCCTGTCTGGGGGAAAAGCTTGCCGATCCCAGAGGCGTTGGCCTCTCCCACCCCGCCGTCTCCCGTCCAGCGCAGGAGGTAAACCTGATTGGCGGCGTCACCCATGAGGATATACGGACGCTCGATCCCCTCGGAGAGCTTGGCTGGGAACTGCAAGACCACCTGGTCCGCGAACGTCTTCGCCGCGGTATCGGGCTTGGAGGCCGTAGGGTCATCCCACGTGAGGTGGAAGGCGATCTCGGTATCAGAATAGACCGCCCGCACAGCGATCATGTCGATAGAGGGGTTGAAGTTGCGCGGGTCCACGATCACCTGGCCGGCGAGCGCGAAGTTGGCGGGGGGCGCTTGGGCCCAAAACGGGGCGGCAGGATCGTCAGGGATCTCGCCTGGTACGGCCCGGACCGGGAGGATTGTCGCGAAGTTGGGTCTCTCCGGCCCGAGCGACCTCACGTAGTTGGCCACGTGCCAGACGTCCTCGGGCTTCTCGACGCTGTCGATGAACGACGGCATCGGGGTCCCCATGAGGCCTGTCACCAGGCGGATGGCGACCTCCCTGATGCTCCCGCCCCCCCGGAAGCTCCAGGGCTTGGTCAGGTTGGCCGGGCGAACGGGGTTTCCCCAGTCGTCCTTGAGCTCCGGAGCCGAAGGGCCATCGCCGCGCCCCGCATTACCGTGACACTTGTTGCACTCGATGGCCTCGAACATCTCTTTGCCCCGCGCGAGGGATTCCTTAGAGGAGGCGACCTCCTTCGGGAGATCCGTCGCCTTCGGCGCCTCCTTGAACGCATCTGAAGCAAAGATCTTCAAATAGGCCGCTAGGTTCCAGCGGTCCTTTTCGGGAAGCGCCTTCCATGCGGGCATGGAGGTCCCTGGCATCCCCTCGGTAATGATGCGGAACAGATCCGCGTCGGTGGGCGGCTTCCCCGAAGCAGTGGCGCGGATCTTGTACTTCCCCTTGGTGAAGTCGCGGGGCTTGGGATCGAGGTGGACCGCCCCGGGGCCGTCCCCTTTTCCCTCGGTGCCGTGGCAAAGGGCGCATTTCTTCTCGTAGATCACCTTCCCCTGGGCCGCATCACCGACCTGCAGTGCGTGCGCCCGGCCCGGGCTCAATTGCCACCACAGGGAGCGGGTGAAGGTCGTGGGCGGGACCGCCCAGGCGTGCTTATGAGCCCCCCCCTCCCAGCGCCGCGGCTGGTAGCCTGTGGCGTA